>JAQWPD010000047.1 GCA_029245525.1 Gammaproteobacteria bacterium
CCGGCACTCATGATCAGCAGGTTGGTCTGGTAGCCAATCGGTGTGGCAAAGCTCATGTTGGCGCCAAAAACAACCGCAAGAATAAAAGGCTCAACCGGAGCGCCTAGCTGCTGCGCAATGCTGATTGAAATTGGCGTACCAATCACTGCCGCGGCATTATTCGACACCACATTGGTCATCACCGCCATTAGCAATATCAAACCGCTCAAAATAACCGCCACCGGCAACCCTTTAGTTGCGAGCACAAACAACTGAGCAATATAACCGGCAGCACCCGTTGCCAGCAGCGCGTGCCCTAGGGCTAAGCTGGCCACAATAATCATGACAACCGGAATATTGATTGCCTCACCGGCATCACGCCAGCGCAAACAACCGGTGGACAGCATTGCGGCAACACCAGCAATAGCGGCAACGGAAATCGGCAGCAAGCCAGTAGCAGCAAGCCCAACCACCGCCAACATTATGCCCAACGCAACATTGGCTCTGTCAGTATGGGGCAAGTCAGTAGTCCCATCCAGCACCAGCATAGTGCCCCCGGCACGCAGCTCGACAATTGCGGCACGTGAGCCCTGCACCAACAGCACGTCGCCTGCACGCAGACGCGCTGAATCCAGATCACCGACAACATCCTTACCGGGGCGGGATCGGTGCAAAGCCAGCGGCGTGAGGTTATAGCGCACACTAAACTGTGAGGTACCGAGAGTGCGATGATGCAATGGCGAGCCGCGAGTAATCACAACTTCCGCCAATTGCTGGCCTTCAGTAGCCAGCGGCACATCATCTGAAATAGGCGTTTCTGCTTCTGTGTCGCTGACATTGTAGAGCGCTGTGCCCAGCAGTTTTTCAAACTCTTTAAGTCGACCAGCGGTATCTCGCACATACAAACGATCACCGGCCTGCAACTTTACTGAGGGCAAGCGGGCCAAAAACAGGTTTTCGCCACGCTGAATGCGTTCTATCTTGATGCGGTTTTCGGTTTTAGACCGAACTTCGGTCAAGGTCTTGCCTTCCGCAAAGCTGCCTTCTGGAACATACAACAATGCTTTAAAGACCCGCGGCGAAGTGTCTGACATGGGAGGCTTGCGATCAGGTAACAACTTTGGTGCAACCAGCCACAAAAACAAAAGCCCGGGTATGCCTGCAATCAGCACAGGCAAAAGAAAATCAAACATCCCGAACTGTGGCAAGCCCTGATCAGCAACAACACCAGCAATCAGCAGATTAGTGGATGTACCAATAGTCGTGGCCATGCCGCCGATAAGCGTTGCCATGCCCATAGGCATTAACACCGATGATGGCGCTGTACCCGTGCGCAGACAAACCGCCACCAGAATCGGCAACAACATCACCACGATGGGGGTGTTATTTAAGAATGCGCTGGCGAATGCCCCAAGAGCCAATGTGACCAGCAGCGCTAGCATCGGCTTACTCTGCCAACTGCTGGACATAATCGTGGCCAGGGGCTGCAATGCCCCTGTGGTCTCTAGCCCCTTACTTACAATCAACAACGCACAAATAGTGATGAGTGCTTCGTGCCCAAAGGAGCTAAAGAAGTCGGACGGACGAATGTCTCCGTAAGGAAACAGATAAAAACCCACTATCAAAAAAACCAGCACAGCCAGCCCCGTAGTCTCGAGGGGAATGCGGTCACGCGTGAATAGAAACAGCGTCACGACCGTCAGCAGAATCACCGCCAGTGCATGAGGTTCAGGAAGCAACATATTATTTATCAGAGTTTCCCCCATCGCAGAGCGAGCAGAAAAACCGCACTAAATCGCCAAAACAAAGAACGTAATAGCACGGATACAAGTGCCGCCGCAATGCTGGACAGTCGCTACAGAACGCGCTAAAGCAACAAGGAACAACAACAAATACAGTAACTTACAATGAAATAGTGGCAAAGCGAAGCTGACATAAGACCTGGGCAAGTCTGCCCTCAGCGCAAAATACGCGATGATCCTCCGATAGTGCTAATTACAGCAGACATAGAAACAGGCACAATACTGATCCGGCATCTGCCCGACCTTGTTATTGATTTTTCCTCATCCAAAAATCTACTCAACTGACAAACTCATGCAAGAAACTCCCAAAACAGGCATCAATTTAATTGCCCCCAAGTCAGGTGATGACAGCTTGGCCCGACGGGACGCATTATTTGCAGAAAAAGATGATGCATTAAGAAAAGATGTGCATGCTTTGGGCAACATGATCGGCGAACTTCTGGCTGAACAAGGTAGCGAACAATTATTTAATGTGGTTGAAAATGCACGACGGCTAGCCATTGAAGCCCGTGAAGCCGAACAGCGAGATAATAGTGAGCTTACCGCGTTGGTCGACAAGCTGTCACCCGAGATGGCACGCGACCTGATCAGGGGCTTCTCAACCTATTTTCAGCTGGTCAATAGCGCCGAGCAAGTGCATCGTATCCGCCGTCGTCGCGACTATCTGAAAGATCGGTCGACACGTCAGCCGGGGGCCTTTGATGACACCATCTTCCGTCTCCGCGATGCGGGCTTAAGCTTGAATGAGTGCTTGGAACTCATCAATCAACTTGAAATTATGCCGGTGTTTACTCCACACCCAACTGAAACAACCCGACGCACAATGTTGCGTAAGCAACAGCACATTATCCGGCTTCTGGTCGAAATACAGAATCCAGCACTAACTCCGCAGGAAGCCAGTTCAGCATTAGAAAGCATCCGTACCGATGTTACGGCAATCTGGCAAACCGAAGAGAATCCGTCGGAAGCTGCCACCGTTGCCGACGAACTTGAGCAAATGCTGTTTTTTCTTACTGACGTAATCTATCCAGTAATACCGTCAATCTATGAGTCGATCGAACAAGCGCTGCGCGATGCCTATGGGCAGGAAGCTGAGGGCGCTCGTGTTAACACGTTTTTTCAGTTTGGCTCCTGGGTAGGTGGCGACATCGCCAACAATCACAACATCACGGCCCGAACGATTCGCGAGACCCTCGCTCGTCAGCGCTCATTAATTCTTGACCTCTACCATAAAGAGTGCACGACGCTGGCTGAAAAACTCAGCCAGAGCGAAAGCCGGGTTGGTGTTGATATTAAAATCAAAGAGCACATAGAAAGTTACAGCAGTCAGTTCCCACGGGCACGAGGCAACCTGACGCATCGTTACCGGGATATGCCCTACCGATTGTTTCTTCGTTTAATTGTCGAGCGGCTGCAATCGACTTATGACGATGACATCTTTCCGTATGAGTCTGCTGAACAGCTCATTGATGACCTGCAATTAATCGCTACCAGCCTCCGGAATCATCGGGGGGAAAACGCCGGTTTATTTGCCGTAGAACGACTCATCCGGCGGATCGAAACTTTCGGTTTCTATATGCTATCGCTGGATATCCGACAAAATGCAACAGACCTTCAGGAAGTGGTTGGTTGCGCACTGGAACACACTGATTGGGCTAAGCAAACCGAGACCGAAAGACTCGAAGTGATCCGTAATGCACTAAACACCAATGAATCACCGAGTGATACTCTCAGCAATGACACTAAACGAACACTGGCGGTGTTTCAGGCACTGTCTTATTGTCGGCGACGCTATGGGAAGCGCTCGATAGGCTCGTTTATTGTGAGTAACTGCAGGGGTGTCGATGACGTTATGGCCGCGCTATTACTTGGCTCATGGGGAGACCTGCGCAGCCGAAATGGCAATGTTAGGCTTGACGTTACGCCGCTGTTTGAAACTGTATCGGAGCTCGCACAAGGGCCCGCTATCGTGCGTCAGCTAATTAATGATGAAACCTACCAAAACCACCTAACTGGCAGGGGCAATTACCAAACAGTAATGATTGGCAACTCGGAGTACAGTGCAGAAGGCGGTTTTATGTCTTCGCGCTGGGCGTTGCAGTGGGCTAGGAATACGCTGGTGGATGTCTTCGACAGCTCCAACATTAAGGCCACAATCTTTCATGGCCGCAGTGGCACTGCTACCAGAGATAGAAAAGCAGATTCCGTGAACTACGGCAGATTGCATGCTACCGAGAATGGCGAAGCGGTCAATGCGCATTATGGCGTGCGCGGCATTGCCGCAAGAACCATGGAAAAAAACTTTAGCGCGGTGGCGTTAGCCACCGGCCTTCCCGAAAAACATGATAACGCTCAGATGAATTTCTGGAGCAGCATCATGAACATTGCCGGCAATGAAAGTCGTAAGAAATACCGGACACTGGTGTTTGAAACAGACCACTTTCACGATTACTTCAGACTGGCCACACCAATCGATGTGATCGAACGATTTCGACTAGGCACCGATACATCTAAAGAAGAAGCCGATGAACTGGGGCCGATGCCGAACGGACGACAGCCGGTACCGTGGAGTTTTGCCTGGACCCAAAGTCGTCACATGTTGCCGAGCTGGTACGGTGCCGGCAGCGGGCTCAATGCGGCCATCCAAGAACACGGCATAGACACGCTAAGGTCTATGGCTCGCGACTGGCCGTTCTTTAACCGCCTGCTAACAGATGCACAGATTGGATTGGCCATTGCTGATCTGGATATTGCACACAGTTACTCCATGCTTGCCGGCGACCTGCACGACAAGTTCTACCCGGAAATTCGGGCCGAATACGATCTTACGGTAAAGCATGTACTGGCTATTCGCGAACAGGAAGGCTTGCTCGATAAACACGCGACCCTGCGCCGCTCCATCAGACTGCGAAACCCCTATGTTGATCCGATGAGCCTGCTGCAGGTCGAACTGCTCAAACGCTGGCGTGCTGAAGGTTACAATAACGGCAACCTGTTGGATGCGCTGCTTGCCAGCATTAACGGCATCGCACGCGGCTTGCACACCGCGGGTTGAGCCTAATTAAGCGATAGGTTACGGTCAGTCATAGTCGTGGCTGTGCCCAATAACCTTGGGGCTATGCCCGCGATGACTTTGATGGACACCTGCGATGATATTCCACTGCCCGAAGGCAACCTTGAAGATAAAACATTAGGGGGACACGAAACAGTCTCTCAACAAAAGCTGGAGCGACCAGCCCAATGGCAGTGCCTTCTCAGCAGAGCTGTATCGCTAGCTAACCGACCATAAAGTGTTTTTAACAGACAATCGGGGGTTTAGGTATCAACAGCACTCTGTTACTAAACTTATCCTTGCCACAACCATGGGTACCATAAGTAAATGCAAGCAGCTTTTCTAGACTTCGACACACTCGGTCCTGAAGACATCAATATCAATAAGCTGAGAGACGAACTGCCTGACATAAAACTGTATTCAGCGACAACGCCGGATCAGGTTATTCAGCGAATTGCGCATGTCGAAGTTATCGTTGTCAATAAAGTAGCCCTCAATTCAGCGGCACTGCAAAAGGCTAAAAAACTCAAACTTATCTGTGTGGCGGCAACCGGTTGCGACAATATCGATCTGGCGGCTGCCCAGGCCCATGGCATTATCGTATGCAATATCCGCAACTACTGCACGGCATCGGTGGTACAGCAGGTGTTCTCCTATATCCTGGAACTCACTCAACGCATCGGCTCTTGGCAAGACATTATCGCCAAGGGTGAATGGCAACAAAGCCAGCAATTTTGCATGCTCGACCTTAGTAGCCGAGAGCTGGATGGCAAGACTCTGGGTATTGTCGGTACGGGCGCGCTTGGCAGCGCTGTTGCCAACGTGGGTCAGGCGTTCGGCATGCGGGTGATCGCTGCCGAACTGCCGGGACGAACGGGTCATGCCGGTTTTATACCGCGGGTGCCCTGGACAGAGGTTCTAGCGCTAGCCGATGTAATCTCCTTGCATTGCCCGCTTACAGACAGCACTAAAAACCTGATCAATGCTGATGCGCTCGGCAAAATGCGTGGTGACGCACTGCTCATCAATACATCCCGCGGCGGCCTGGTCGACAGCCAGGCACTCATGGATGCATTACAAGCCCGAAAAATTGGCGGTGCCGGTATCGATGTACTGCCAGTCGAGCCACCTGTTTACGGCGACCCACTGCTGGAAAAGCGGTTACCTAACCTGCTGATTACACCGCATGTTGCGTGGGCAGCTATCGAATCACGCCAGCGTGCTGTTAACGAGATTGTCGCAAATATTCAGGCGTACAGGAAAGGTGAGCCCACCAACCGACTTACCTAAAAATGACAATTTAAATCACTGCAACAACTCTTGTCACCCGAAGGCTGTATGATGTGCACAGACCTAAATCCGAGGCTACAGTTCAGGTCAGAATATCAAGGGGATGCCATGCTAAGCGAGCCAACGGTATACGTTATCGATGATGAACCGGATATCTGCAAGGTCCTCAGCGGCATTCTTGAAGGTGCGCGCATTAAGGTCAAAACCTACACGTCACCGCGAGACTTCATGCTGGCCTACAGTCCGGATAACCCTGGATGCCTGCTGCTCGATATTGGGATGCCTGACATCAATGGCCTAGAATTGATGGAGGCGATAATTGCCAGAGGCAATAGAACTCCGGTAATTTTTCTAACCGGGAATGCAACCGTTGCAAACGCTGTCGAAATGCTGAAGGCTGGTGCTGTGGATTTCATCGAAAAGCCTGCTAAAGCAGACGTAATTTTAGGTTGCGTCAGAAAGGCACTGAAAATAGATTTGCACCGCCGTCATGAGCAATCGCAGTTCGCTGATATAAACCAACGACTAGATCTACTAACTGCTCGTGAACGCGAGGTATTAACCTGGATAACTGTTGGAAAATCCAACAAAATGATCGCGCTAATTCTCAATATTAGTAGCAGAACTGTTGAGATTCATCGCGCAAACATTCTTAATAAAATGCGGGCTAGCTCAGTAGCTGAACTGGTAAAAATGGATCTAATGGTAAAGGAATACATAAGCACTTCTGGCCTCGAAAGCAGCTCAAACTAGTCCCCGGATTCTGACTTTACTAATAGCCAATCCGCTAAATCGTTAGCCCCCATAGGTTTTGCAATGTAATAACCCTGCACGGACTGACACCCCAATTCTTCCAGAAGTGTCTTTGTTGCCTGATCTTCGACACCCTCTGCCACGACCCGCATATGAAATTGCTCGGCAAGCAAAATGCACGCCTTAACAATAGCCAGTGCCTCGATGTCTCCAACCATTTTGCCCACAAAACCCTGATCAATCTTCAGCTCAGAAAATGGCATTCGAAATAATTGCAACAGCGACGAATAGCCAGTACCAAAGTCATCAATAGATAAGCGCACCCCCTTTAGACGCAGCCGTGTCAGAACATCTAAAGATGCAGTGAGCTCCCCCATCAATTCGCTTTCTGTCACCTCAAGTGTAATTGTGGTTGCATCGAGCTCGTTATCGGCTAATAACCTTGCAATGCTTTCTGGGAGAGCCAGGCTGGTGATATCACTGGCGGATATATTGATTGATAGATCTATCCGCATGCCATCTTGCTGCCACTTACGCTGTTGCGCAGCTGCGTGACTTAATACCAGATTAGTCAGATCAGCCATCCACCCCTGTCTTTGGATTAGTGCGATAAACCGATCTGGATAAACCAGCCCTTCTGTCGGATGTTGCCATCGGACCAAGCACTCCGCAGAGTACTTTCCCGGACCGCTTAGTGCCAATTCTTCCTTAGGCTGATAGTGCAAAATAAACTGATCAAGGTCTAAGGCCTCTCGTACTTCCTCAGCACTAAAGTCGCGGATGATCGAGTTAACACCAACCTTTAATCTAGTTCTGGCTGTCACTATCGGCTTATCGAGAAGGCTGCGAAGACGGGCAATCGATAGTGGTTTTTCAAGTGTACCGCGAACTATTAATGCATGCGCTAAAGCGAGATTCTCAGCTGCGCTCAACACACTCGAATCCTGCCCGCTGATTAGAATCAGCTCAGGAGGGTTATCAACCTTTGCGAGATGCCGAATTACTTCTATGCCGTCTATCTTGGGCATCTGCAAATCGAGCACAAGGATATTGTTGCCATCAAAGCCCTCAATTCCTCTTATGAAATCCTCTGCTTCAAAAAAACAACACGCCTCAAGACC
>JAQWPD010000062.1 GCA_029245525.1 Gammaproteobacteria bacterium
CGACACGCCATAGGAATGATCAGTGAGCGTGAGCTGTGATGCTTCAGGAGCAATGCCCGAGCGTGAATACAAACTTACCGCATTCTCACCAGCTTCAATCAAACCGGTTTGGAGACCAGCGACAACATCGGCAAAGCCCAATGGAATAACATCAGTATTAAGCGACTCGGCAAACATGCGCGCGGCCAGCCCGGCACCAACACGAAAGCGACGGCCTTTTGCATCCGCCGGAACCACCAGCGGTTCTTTTCCGTAGATCTGCAGAAAGCCAATCTCATACCAGGTGATAAGGTGCAGCCCCTGCTCTGCGAGCAATTCTCGGTATACGGGTGTCAGATACTCATCGAGAATGAAATCTGCCTCTGCCTCACTCTCAAACAAATAAGGGGCGTAGAGCAGTGCCGACTCTGGCACCAGCGTTGAGATGGCCATTGCTGACACATTGGCAAACTGTATTCGCCCGCGACGCAAAGCTGAAATAATCTGCTCCTCAGAGCCCAGTTGCCCGTAAATCAGCATTTTTGGTGCAATAGAACCGCCCGTCCTCATTTCAGTCTGTTCGGCAAACTGCAACCAATGGCGTTCACCTTCGGTTTCGGGGAACGCAGTCCCACCAACGGTAAGCTCTATAGAATCGGTCCCATCTGACTGTTCAGCAGGGCCGCTCTGACCGCAACCAGAGAGCAATATGGCGAAAAAAAACATCCGGAAAGCCCGGTGCGGCGAAAACATGTGCATAGGAACCTCAAAACAAGTCAACAGCACTGACTATAGGTGCAATCGCCACTGCACGGAACTTTTTAAGGTGAATTGAGGGTCCTACAGTATGCCGTCGGCAACATATGCCTTAAGCTGAACACGCTGTTAGTACTGGTCCGCCAACCGACATAGGGAGTTATCCGTGTTAATCAGAGTTAAGCAAAAAAGCACACCCGCACCATCTGAAATCGCTTCAGAAGCCGAGTATCAGAACCGCCGCAGCTTCATTCGCAGCATGGGCTTTGTTGGCGCGTCGACTCTGCTCGGCGGCACCGCATGTGCTCAGGAAAATCCTCCTGAAACCCGTTCACTCGGTCCACTCTTAAAGAGCCAATACAGCACCGACCAAACTGTAAACAGCTACGCAGATGTCACCCAGTACAATAATTTCTATGAGTTTGGCACCGGCAAAGAAGACCCGTATGAGTACTCAGGCCAATTCAAACCATTGCCGTGGAGTGTTCGCATTGAAGGCGCTGCTGATATTACCGGTGACTTCAGCTATGAAGACATCATTCAATCTCATGCTTTAGAAGAGCGCATATACAGAATGCGTTGCGTTGAAGCCTGGTCGATGGTCATTCCGTGGGTTGGCATCCCGCTAGCTGATGTACTAAAGCGCTTTAAGCCCACCTCCAATGCAAAATATGTGAGCTTTGAAACAGTCTACAGACCCTCGCAAATGCCTGGTCAGCGACGACCAATACTCGACTGGCCCTATCGCGAAGGCCTGACGATTGAAGAAGCCATGAACCCACTGACTATTCTGGCCGTTGGTGTTTTTGGCAAGAGCTTGCCCAATCAAAACGGAGCGCCGCTGCGGCTCGTGGTGCCATGGAAATACGGCTTTAAAAGCATAAAGTCGATCAACAAAATTGGCTTTACCGAAACACAGCCGGCAACTACCTGGAACGATGCGGGGGCCTATGAATATGGCTTCTATGCCAATGTTAATCCAGAGGTTGATCACCCGCGCTGGAGCCAAGCCCGCGAGCGGCGAATAGGAGGTGGTCTTTTTGATGCCAAACAACCGACGCTAATGTTCAATGGCTACGCTGATGAAGTTGCTGGCTTGTACAGCGGATTAGATCTGCAACGAAATTTCTAGCAGACCCAGACTCGCTATTCTGCCAGAATAACTTAATGACATTAGTCCCTGGCAAACAGCAAATCCGGTTCATCATCAAGCCCATAGTCTTTGTGCTTGCCATGCTGCCGCTTGCGCTGTTGTGCCTGAGAATTTTTAATATCTATGGTTCCGGGCTGGGACCAAACCCCATCGAGACTGTGCAGGACTATCTCGGTATCTGGGGTCTGCGCTTCATTCTGATATCTCTGGCTATAACGCCCGCAGCCTGGCTCATCAAAAAACCCTGGCCTATCCGCCTTCGGCGTATGCTCGGTCTCTTTGCATTTACTTATTGCTTGCTGCACTTTCTGGCTTGGCTGATTCTTGATCAGAGCCTGGATATCAGCGCAATTATCAGTGACGTTATTAAGCGACCGTTCATCACTCTCGGCACTCTGGCCTTGCTGTTGCTCATACCGCTGGCGGTGACATCCACAAAAGGCTGGCAAATACGCTTAGGCGCCCGTTGGGCAAATTTACATCGACTGGTTTACCCCGCAGCAATACTCATCTGCTGGCACTACTACTGGCAGGTAAAGCTAGACACAATCGATGCACTGTTGTACTGCGCCGTGCTCGCCGCACTGCTTGGGGTACGACTCTGGAAACGAAGGCGCTTGTAGATCGCGTCAGCATAGTAGGCAGGCCCCAGCAATGCGGTACTGCCCGGTGAACAAGCTCAGAGGTTGTAGCCACGCTCCTCGTGCAACACAATATCAAGACCTTCTGTTTCCTGATCTTCATCAACCCGTAAGCCAATCACAAGATCAATTAATTTAAGCAGCAGATAAGACATGACTCCGCACCAGGCTATGGTTGCGCTAATACCAATCATCTGTATCACAAACTGCTGACCCATGGTCACACCTTCGTCTAAACCCAAACCGCCCAGAGTACTCGATAAAAACGCTATCATGATTAAGCCGAGAATCCCGCCAACGCCATGGACCGGCATTACATCGAGAGAATCATCAATCTTTAGGGTTCTTTTAACCAACATAGTTGCCCAGAAACAGACAATACCTGCACTGAGGCCAATCACTAATGCGCCCGCCGGGCCGACGTAGCCTGAAGCTGGCGTGATGGTGCCCAGACCCGCAACCATTCCGGTCACAATGCCCAGAACACTGGGCTTACCAAAACGCAGCCATTCCATGCTCATCCAGGCAACACAGCCTGCGGCCGCACCGAGGTGAGTGACCAACATCGCCATGCCTGCGGCATTATCGGCCGCCAGCGCACTGCCCGCATTGAAACCGAACCACCCAACCCAAAGCATACCGGCACCCGTCACTGTCATCGGCAGATTATGTGGAGGCATCGGCGTAGTGGGGAAACCCCGACGCTTACCCAATACAATCGCTGCAATCAATGCGCCGATACCGGCGTTGATGTGCACAACCGCACCACCGGCAAAGTCTCTGAAGCCCATTTGGGCCAACCAACCACCCCCCCAAACCCAATAGGTTACGGGCACATACACCAGCATTAACCACAATGAGATAAATACAAGCATAGCGGAAAATCGCATGCGTTCTGCAAAGCCACCCACAATCAGCGCCGGCGTAATAATTGCGAAGGTCATTTGAAACATCACAAACACGCTCTCAGGCATGCTGCCACGAACAGAGTCTATCGTCATGCCACTCAGCATGATGCGCGAAAAACCACCGATAAATGGTCCGCTGCCCTCGGTAAACGAAAGGCTGTAACCTGCAATAACCCATAGAATCGACACCACTGCAGCAATAGCGAAACATTGCATCAATACTGACAATACGTTTTTAGCGCGCACCAGACCGGCGTAAAACAAGGCCAGGCCAGGCAAGGTCATGAATAATACCAAGGCAGTGGCCGTTAACATCCATGCAGTGTCGCCACTGACTGCCTCATCAGCGACAGCAAGTTGAGGAAGACACAGCAAGGCCAATACAAAAACCGGTCGCAAAGTTCTCCTGCTCAGCTCAGACCGATTAAAGTGCATTGTCACCGAACTCACCAGTGCGGATACGAAGAGCCTGCTCAATGGCCGTCACAAAAACCTTACCGTCACCAACCTTACCGGTCCGCGCGGCGTTGATGATGGCTTCAATAGCCTGCTCGACCATGTCATAAGCCACCGCTATTTCAATTTTCGACTTGGGCAAGAAGTCGACGACATACTCTGCGCCCCTATATAACTCGGTATGGCCGCGCTGACGGCCAAAGCCCTTCACTTCGGTAACCGTCATGCCGCTGACCCCCACCTCGGATAGTGCATTGCGCACGTCATCCAAACGGAATGGTTTTATTATTGCTGTCACGAGCTTCATACATACCCCTTATTGATGCAGGCTCATAAACGAGCCGGCACAAGGTCCACAAACCCTAAATACTGTTGTCATCACACCATGCGGTGACAATTTGCACTTCATTTTAACGCAAGCGTTCAAACAACAAGAGGTTTACAAGAAAATGGTGCCGGCTAAAGGTAAACTCACCCCCCTGAGCAAACGCCCAGTGCAGCAAAATCACTGGGGCAATAATTTAGTAAGCTTTTGTTATGGCTAGAAAATCTATAGATCTTATCTACTCCACTCCGAGCGAATGGACCGAAACAGCACTGGCTGACTTCGATCACTTTCTCGTCGACCATGCCAACTGTGAGCGCAAAGCGAGCGCGCTAGCCATGAGTTTTGTGGTGCGCTATCCCGATAAAATAAAGATTATTCCTGATCTCATCGATCTCGCAAAGGAGGAGCTCGATCACTTTGATGAGGCCTATCAGTTAATGCGAGCTCGTGGCTTGACGCTCGCCAAAGATGAGCAGGATCCCTATGTGAACGCGCTGCTAAAACACGCAAGAACCGGGATTAACCAGCGCTTCATTGACCGAATGCTTATTTCATCAATCGTAGAATCGCGCGGCGCTGAGCGCTTCGGACTGGTTGCAGCTGCACATTCTGAGCCGCAAATACGCAGCTTTTATGATCGCCTCTATAAAGCAGAGCTTAAGCACGCACATATATTTGTCAAAATGTTGCTCGAATATGTTGACGAAGATACGGTCTATAGCCGCCTCCATGAACTTAATGAAACAGAAGCTGAAATTGTCGAACGCTTACCCTGGCGCGCCGCGCTGCACTAACAGATTTGATAAACTAAGAACTCCGGGTTAATCGGGTTTTTTCAGCCCAAACCCACGCATGCGGTCAGTTAGCGTGCTGGGTCGTAACCCGAGCAATGCTGCCGCACCGTCAGCTCCGGCTATTTTCCAACCCGCAAAATCTAACGCCCGCTGCAAGTTTTGTTTCTGCTGCTGCTTCATTTCTGCCTCGGTAACAAACTGACGCTGCGGGCTACCGGCAGAACTAGCGCTCGAGACAGCAACTTCCTCAACATTGCCTTGAAATGCCAAATCCAGACGCAGATGGTTATCCGATGACAGAATCACCGCTCGCTCAATCACATTTTTAAGTTCACGGACATTCCCTGGCCAACTGTAACCCAGCAGTGCATCAGCCTGCCCTTGAGTCAGTTGCGGCACTTCACGGCCAAACTCTCTACAGGTTGATTTAAGAAAGTGCAGTGCAAGCTGAATGACATCGTCCCCACGTTTTCGTAATGGGGGAACATTGATCGGAAATACGCCCAATCGATAATAAAGGTCTTCTCGAAAACGACCGGCTTCCACCTCTTTACTCAAATCTTTGTTCGTTGCGGCGACAACTCGAACATCGACATGGCGGGTCACTGCCTCACCCACGCGCTCAAACTCTTGCTCCTGAAGAACCCTTAACAGCTTGCCTTGTAACGACAAGGGTATTTCTCCGACCTCATCGAGAAACAAAGTGCCACCATCAGCCAACTGAAACCTGCCTACACGATCGCGATACGCTCCGGTAAAGGCGCCCTTTATATGACCAAAAAACTCAGACTCGAATAATTCGGCAGGAATCGAGGCGCAGTTAACCTTCACCATTGGCGCATCGGCACGGCTGCTGCGTGAGTGGATGGCATGTGCCACAAGCTCTTTGCCACTGCCGGTCTCGCCAATAATTAAGGCGCTTGCAGGGGTTCCTGCAACAGCTTCAATACCTGCCAGCATGGAGCCCAGAGCAGGACTCTGACCGATAATCCGGCCCAGGTTCATCGACACCTTCACTTCTTCACGCAGGTAATCACGCTCATTTTGAAGCTCATCTTTCAAACGGGCGATCTCGCCATAGGCCTCACGCAATTTTGCCTCATGACGATTACGCTGGGTCACATCCTTGCTTGCAACAAGCACGCTCAAAATATTGCCCTGTATATCGCGCTCTGTCGTCGCCGACATCAGAACATCAAGCACCTCTCCTGAATTGGTAATCATTTGACGCTGCACATTCTTAGCATCACCGGCATTTATGAGCTTGGTCAAGCCATCCTCGACAACGCTCTCCTGAGATGCACGAGACATAAAGTCGATAATTGAACGACCAACAACCAACTCGCGCTCATAACCAAGCTTCTCGAGCCACCAGTCGCTAACATTTTTGATACAACCCTCCGCATCAATCGTGTGCAACATGGCTGGAGTCGATTGATACAAGTCACGGTAACGGCGTTCCGCACGACTGCGATTTGCCATTTCCACAAACACAAAAACCGAATACTTATAACGATTGTTATGATCAAAGTGCGCGGTAGCGCGGGCCAGAAGCTCAATGAGCGAACCATCCTTGCGCTGAAACTCCACAACGGCGAGATCCAACTGCCCTGTGCGACGGAAAACCGGCAAGTGCTCCTTGCGAATAGTTTCCGCATTCTCCGGCGTAGCAATGTCTTCCGGCGACTTGCCCAACATCTCATCGCGGGTGTACCCAAGACGATTGACCCACTCGTCACTCACATCAAGAAAATAACCGTCGGAATCTAACAACGCGGCAACTAACGGCAGCGAGCGGAACAAGGAGGTTTCGGTTTTAACAGTATTCACCCGGGCATTATACACGGAATTTCGTGAATTAGGGTAACGGTATTCCGTGAGACACGGTTTTCCGAGACCTCTGGCATCGACTAAGCCATTGTTTTTATTGAAGCAGCACAGTTGGCACGCTTCCTGCAATGCTTAGATAGCAGAAGAACACAACTGCAAAGACAAAACGATGAAAGAGGAAACAGACATGAACACCCAGGCAAACAGATTCGGCATCAACACCCTAGCCTTCGCAATGATTGTATTTGCGAGCCTGGTCGCCACTGCCTGCGAGTCAAACAGCCGGCCGGTTCACTATACGACCATTGTTGCCCCTGCTGTGGATGGCTCCGCAACCGAACAAAGCAAAGCAGCGCAAATGCTAACGCACGAGTTTCGTGCGCAGGCTGATGCCGCCGCACTGGCGACCCATAATGAGGTCAGCTTTGATTTAGCGATGCGCATCCATAGCAACGACAGAAAGATGGTGATGCAAAAAACAATTGCAGCAACTGCCGCGGAATCACCGTATAAATCAAAAGGGCTGCTTTAGTCGATAAGCAACTGTTCATCAGTCAGCCCGCAACAAACCCGTCATGAATAAGTCATCAGACTTTATTCATTTGACGAGTCTCAGCCGCACCGCATCAGTTAATCCCCCACGATCGGGTGCAATCGAGACAGGTGGCCCCTGAGCCACACCCTTGCGACTCGCCCCCCCGCGAGAACGCAGCAGGCCGGTCTGTAAACGCAGACCGGCCTTTTTTATTCACGGACCCCACAAACACCGCTCAAGAATACTCCCGATAGCAGCTTCCGAGAAACTTAGTCTTTTGCACCAACCAGGTTCTCGTCAAAAAAACTTAGGGTCTTTTGCCAGGCATCTTGGGCAGCGTCAGCATCGTAGGCCATACCGCTTGGGTTAGCGAAACCATGCTGACTGCCTTCATAGATGTAAACATTGGCAGTCTTGCCCAGATCATCCAAATTCTTACGGAACACTTCTACGGTATTGGGCCGCACAATAGGATCCTCGCCGGCAAATAAGCCCAATATCGGCATATTCAATGTGGCCAATCTGGCCTTATCAGGTTCTACCGAACCGTAATACATCACCATTGCATCAATATCGTTAGGCAAGGCCAGCGCGGTTTGCAGAGACCAACGCCCACCGAAACACCAACCAATGACGCCAACCCTCGACGCCGCTGCAGAAGTAACGAGATAGTCGTACGCCTGCTTCAGATTATCCACAGCGAGATTCGGCTCAGACATGACAGTCCGCATAAGCTTCATGGCTTCCTTCGGGACTTCGGCAACCCTATCGCCGTAAAGATCAACAGCCAGGGTTACATAGCCTTCCGCGGCCAAACGCTCACTGGTAGCAATAATGTTTTCATTTAAACCCCACCATTCGTGAATAACAATCAGCGCGGGCATTGATCCGCTGATTCCTTGCGGGACAGAAAGATAACCGTCAAGACTTCGGCCGTCGATCTCACCGTAGGCAATTCGTCGGGTGGTAACTTGATTCGCCGGCGCAGCATTGGCTATCGGGGTTGCTATTGGAAGCTCATTTCCATGAACCTCGACCGTAGCAGCCAGCTCAAGCTGATCAGCCAAACCAGGCTGTGATGCCTCACTGCATGCGCTCAAAAAAATGAGCAGCGCCGAAAACGCAATCAACTTTGAGTGCTTAATACGCATAGTTAAACCTGTCAGATCGAAGCCATAAAAGACGACACCGAGAACGAAAAAAGGCGACCGAGGTCACCTTTATAACGCAGCGGAGGCCGAACTGGAAGTAAGACATTAACGCATCCGCGACTGAATCTTCTTCAGCATATCGCTACCGGGATTCAATCGCTCATAAGGAATCTGATTCATCGGTGTATCAGAAGACCCTGCCAGATCGTGCATTTCTTGCTGGGCCTCATTGATGTACAACAAACCTGTGGTGATCTCACCCGCGGATTGGCGTTCGCGAAGGTAAATTGCCGCAGCAGCCTTATCGGTAGGGTCATAAGCACCATCAACCTTGCGCAAAATAATCTTGCTGCCATCATGCAGCTCGATAGGCATTGATGCACCCTCCGAATACTGCGCCTTAATCGTCTCGGAAGGTGGCACAAAATCGGCGCTAATAGCTTTATGGAAATGCTGACGTGAATACGAGTAGCTCTTGGTCGAACCCTCATGGTCGTTAAACGTCACACATGGAGAAATGATATCGATCATGCCGAAACCTCTGTGCTGCAAGCCCGCTTTTAGCAATGGCACCAACTGCTCTTTGTCGCCAGAGAAACTGCGGGCAACAAAACTAGCGCCCAAGGTGAGGGCCGCTTGGCAGGGATCAATAGGTGGCTGCAGATTTTCTTCGCCCTTCTTCGCCGTGCTACCAATGTCGGCAGAAGCGGAGAACTGACCCTTTGTCAGACCATAAACACCATTGTTCTCGACGAGATACAACATGTTTACGTTACGCCGCATGGCATGGGCAAACTGACCGAAGCCAATCGACAGTGAGTCGCCGTCACCGGAAACGCCGATGTAATGCAAATCGCGATTTGCCGCGTTTGCACCCGTTGCTACAGAGGGCATACGTCCATGGCACGAGTTGAAGCCATGTGACGCGCCTAAGAAATACGCTGGCGTTTTCGATGAGCAACCTATACCACTCAACTTTGCAAAGCCATGCGGAGGAATACTCAACTCATGCGCGGCCTGAACAATTGCACCGGTAATTGCATCATGACCACAACCCGCGCACAAAGTAGACATACCACCTTCATAATCGCGCACAGTGAGGCCGAGGTCGTTACGCGGAAGACCGGGATGACGAACTGTCGGCTTCTTCATAAAGCTCATGCTGCTTCACCTCGTGCAAGGTCGGCATTGACCGCGTCAATAACAAAGCCTGGAGTCATAGGCAACCCGTTGTAATGCAAAATGGATTCGGTCTTACGGTCATCGAGATCGAGCTCAAGGCGCATCAGGCTCTTCAATTGAGAATCACGATTCTGCTCAACAACATAAATTTTGTCATGCGCATCAAGAAAATCCTGAACATCCTGACTAAATGGAAACGCACGAACACGCATATAATCAGAACTGATGCCGGCTTCGGCCAGCTCATCGCGTGCCTCACGAACAGCATGATCACAACTACCTATTGAAACAAAGCCAATTGCATTGCCACTGCCCATGGTAATCGGCTTAGGCACCAGACCCTTCGCCGTATTCCACTTCACCATCAAACGATCAACCACTTGCTGATACTCATTAGCATCTTCGGTATAGGCTCCGTACATATTGTGGCCAGATCCACGAGTAAAGTAGGCGCCACGGGGGTGCGTCCCGGGCAATGTACGCGGAGCAACACCATCGCCAGACCTATCAACATAACGATGGAAAACCGACATCTCCTCCAACTGCTCTTTCGTCAAAACCTGGCCGCGGTCAGGCTGATAGCTCTCATCCCATGTCAATTCGGGAGAAAGCCAGTCGTTCATGCCTATGTCAAGGTCACTCAATACTAAAATCGGCGTCTGCAAATGCTCAGCCAGATCGAAAGCATTGGCGGACATATAAAAAGACTCTTCAGGATCCGATGGAAACAAACACACATGGCGGGTATCACCATGTGAGGCATAAGCTGAAGACAGAATATCGGACTGCTGGGTACGGGTTGGCATGCCAGTTGATGGCCCGCAACGCTGCACGTTAAACAGCACCGCTGGAATCTCGGCGAAATAACCGTAACCCAAAAATTCACTCATCAGCGAAACCCCGGGGCCACTGGTCGATGTAAAGGCTCGCGCGCCATTCCAGCCTGCGCCCAAAACCATACCCATCGCCGCCAATTCATCTTCGGCCTGCACAATGCAGTAGTTGTTCTTGCCCGTATCCGGATCTTTACGGGTAACTTCGCAATACTTCTTATAACCTTCAATCAATGAAGTAGATGGGGTAATCGGATACCAAGCGCATACTGTTGCACCGGCATACACAGCACCAAGACCGGCAGCAGTATTGCCATCAATCATAATGTCGGTGCCTTTTCCGGGACGGTCGATAACTTTTGCGGTATACGGTAGCGGGCACGAGAAGTGCTCTTTGGCGTAGCTGTAACCAAGGTCAATAGCAAGCTGGTTGCCATCGAGCAAGCTAACCTTCTTTGCAAACGTTTCGTTAAGAAGACTGCGAATCACATCAAGATCAATATCCAGAAGCGCCGCTACCACGCCTACATACACCACGTTCTTCATCAGAATACGGGCGCGGGCGCTGGGGAAGTTCTCGTTGCACATCTTCGATAATGGCACGCCAATAACCGTAATATCATCGCGCTGCAACTGCTTATTGCGGGGCCAGGTTGCATCGTAAATAAGAATGCCCCCGGGCGTTACGCTTTGCAGATCCTTTTGATAAGTTTCCGCATTCATAGCAATCATAATATCGACGCGACCCGAGCGAGATAGGTAGCCCTTCTCACTCGCGCGAATTTCATACCAAGTGGGCAGCCCCTGAATATTTGACGGGAAGTAGTTCTTACCTACTACGGGTATACCTAAACGGAATAATGACTTCATAAGAAGTCCGTTGGCGCTGGCTGAACCAGTGCCGTTCACGTTAGCGATTTTAATCGTAAAGTTATTATCTGAAGGTTTGTTGGTACTCATTTCGTACTCAGGCAACACCTATAAAGTGCAGTCTCTTATGTCATCAAAATATAGAATCCGGCCCTCATCGGAAGACCGGCATACAGTTTCATTTGCTACAAAGTATTAGTTGCACTCACCGGGTCAAGCGACTTCCTGCTTCTGAAATGGGGCGCCTGCTTCATTCACCGCATGTGGCTTTTCAAGTGTGAATTTCTGCATATCCCATGCGGCTGTCGGACAGCGCTCGGCACACAGTCCGCAATGAACACAAAGGTCCTCATCTTTCACCATCACACGACCGGTTTGTGGCAGCGAATCGGAAACCAATAAATCCTCCTCAGGATTAATGGCCGGCGCACTTAAACGGCCGCGCAGATCGGCCTCATCACCATTGGTGGTAATAGTGAGGCAATCGACCGGGCATACGTCAATGCAGGCATCACACTCAATACAGAGCTTTTCGGTAAACACCGTCTGAATATCGCAGTTGAGGCAGCGCTCAACTTCTTCAGCAGCCTGCTCAGCAGTAAACCCAAGCTCAACTTCAATATTCAACTTCTTGAACCGATCCTTGAGGCCCACATGTGGCACAAGCAAGCGATCAGCATCGTCGTAATCGTTGCTGTAACTCCACTCATGAATACCCATTTTGGCGCTTTCCAGAGTCATTCCCTTCGGCATTCGCTCAGAAACCGATTCGCCCTGGCAGTACTTATGAATCGAAATACCAGCTTGATGACCGTGTTCTACGGCCCAGATAATATTCAACGGGCCAAATGCAGCATCGCCACCAAAGAACAAACCCGGCCGGGTTGATTCATAAGAGACCTTATCAACAACAGGCACTTCCCACTTGTCGAACTCAATACCAAGGTCACGTTCAATCCAGGGAAAAGCATTGTCCTGACCAATAGCCAGAATGACATCATCGCAAGGGTAGGTAACATCGCCAGCAACCCGTGTATCGGTAATATTGCCCTCAGCATCAACGTCGTATTCCATCTCTTCAAACGTCATGCCAACCAGCTTGCCATCTTCTAGGACAAACGCTTTCGGAGAACGGTTGATAATAATTTCGACATTCTCTTCTTCGGCATCATCAAGCTCCCAAGCGGAAGCCTTAAAAAACGCACGTGGCTTACGCGCCATAACTTTCACATTATCAGCACCCAGACGAAGCGATGTCCGGCAACAATCCATGGCGGTATTGCCAACACCGATAATGAGAACATTTTTACCAATCTTTTCAATATGATCAAAAGCAACCGACTCGAGCCACTCGATACCAATATGGATATTCGCGCGAGCCTCTTCACGGCCGGGAATACTCAAATTTTTGCCCTTAGGTGCCCCGGTACCAACAAAAACGGCATCGAAGCCTTCATCTTCAAGCAGTGACTTCATGCTATTGATCGGGTGGTTGCACTTCAGGGTTACGCCACGCTCAACAATCATGCCAATCTCGTCATTTATGACCTCAACCGGCAAGCGAAACGAAGGAATATTTGACCGCATCAAACCACCGCCAACATTCAATGCCTCAAAAATAGTAATGTCATAACCGAGTGGCAGCAGGTCGTTAGCAACGGTCAGTGAGGCGGGGCCGGCACCAACGCAGGCAATTTTCTTGCCCCTACCCGGACCTGACTTATCGGGTTGCTTAAGCAAATGACGGACTTCGTCACGGTTATCGGCAGCAACGCGCTTCAGACGACAAATAGCTACAGGTTCTTCCTCGCCATCAGCCTCAAGGCGACCGCGGCGACATGCTGGCTCGCAAGGACGATCACACACGCGACCGAGGATACCCGGGAACACATTCGACTGCCTATTAAGCATATAGGCGTCGGTGAACTTTGCCTGAGCGATCAGGCGGATATAGCCCGGAACGTCGGTATGAGCAGGGCAACCCCACTGGCAATCGACAACTTTATGATAGTACTGTGGGTCTGATGTATCAGTAGGACGCATGAGAGGGGGACAACCGACTGGTAGGGCTAAGGAAACCGTTAGTCTAGAAACACTTAAAAAGAAGAAAATTTGCGCTTAACTGCACGTTTTCGCGGGCTGTTAGACAGAATAATAACCATCTTCTTTCTACCCTTCAACCACCTGAGGCGTGGCATTATACCTATCTGCCCAATAAATAAAATCACCCACAAGCAGAGCATTTCCCCCCGCGAAAAAAGGGCAAAAACACAGGGTCAATTTCATCGAAAGATACGGCTAGTTTTTACCATGAGCAAGGCGCAAGCAGGCCCAGTTTGTGCGCCGCAACAAACAGCAGCACGCCTGAAACTCATTTAAACCGCAGGCTTTGCGCTCAATCGCGAGCAATCGCAGCGAACAGCACGACCATTATGTTAATGCCCGTTTGCCAAGGAAGGCGGGGGCCAGCTGCCAATGGGAAATATCAGGTTCATCCGCCAGGCTGGCAGACAGATAAACTTTTGCGCTGGAATCCGCGCAATTTTCCGATGCTGAGGGGGAAACCCATCAAAAATGACGGGGTGAGGAAACCGGTGCAGAAGACCCCGAGCTGTACTCAGCGAGAAGCCGCGAAATCGAGCCGTTGTCCCGCTGCTGGCGCACACAGCTCACCGTTTCGCCAGACAAACTGCCCGTTAACCATGGTTGCAGCAATGCTAGAACGGAACCGGATGCCTTCAAATGGCGACCAGCCACACTTGTATAGAATCTGTTCGCGACTGACCTCGGTGACCCGATTCATATCGACCAAGACTAAATCAGCAATGTAGCCTTCGCGAATATACCCCCGATCTTTCAAACCAAACACATTGGCCACGGCATGACTCGTTTTGTGAGCCACCAGCTCGATATCAAAACGCCCGTCGTGCACATGCTCAAGCGCCAGTTGCAGCGCGTGTTGCACCAATGGTAAGCCTGCTGGTGCGTTGAAGTAAGTCGCATTTTTCTCTTCAAGCGTATGCGGCGCATGATCTGTCGCAATCACATCAATCTTGCCTGAAACCAAGGCCTTCAAAAGCGCTTCGCGATCAGAAGGCGACTTAATTGCGGGGTTGCATTTTATTTGTGTGCCCAAGGTCGAGTAGCTCTCATCATCAAGATACAAATGATGGACGCAGGCCTCTGCGGTAATGAGCTTAGCGGTCTCCGGACCACTGGCAAATAAACCGAGCTCTTTAGCCGTTGTAATGTGGAGCACATGCAGCCGTGATCCATGCCGCTGCGCCAGATCGACTGCATAAGACGATGACTTGTAGCACGCATCAACCGAACGAATGCCGGGATGCTCAAGCATCGGCACATCGTCGCCGAACTCCTCACGGGCCTTAGCTTCATTGGCCTTAATTGTCGGCGTGTCTTCGCAATGCGTGGCGATCAGTACCGGTGAATCGGCAAATAACAATTCCAGCGCACCGGCATCATCAACCAGCATATCGCCGGTAGATGCGCCCATAAACGCCTTTACACCGCAGGCCTGACCAGATTTCAGCGCACGAATCTCATCAATATTGGTATTGGTCGCGCCCAGATAAAACGCAAAATTAGCATGCGCTCGATTGGCCGCACGCTGATATTTCTTCTCGAGCTCATCGATAGTCACTGTTAAAGGGTCAACGTTCGGCATCTCCATAAAACTGGTAATACCACCTGCCACGGCGGCTGCCGACTCGGTTGCTATATCGCCCTTATGCGTTAACCCCGGCTCACGGAAATGCACCTGATCATCAATCATGCCCGGCAGTAAATGCAGGCCCTCTGCATCGATAACCTTGTCATTTAAGCCGGCAGATATCGACTCGCTGATTAAGTCGATGCGATCGTTTTTAATAAGCACGTCCAGGGCCTGTGATTTACCCTCGTTTACGACCTGCGCATTTTTTATCAGAATTCCGCTCATTAAATTTTTCCTGAAAAGCCTTGGGTCGCTGTAACTAACTCATGAATAATACCGGGCTCAAATGATGAATGGCCGGCATCCGGCACCACAAAAAAACCAGCCTCCGGCCAAACGCTATGCAAATCCCAGGCTGAGACCATCGGGCAGACTAAATCGTAACGACCCTGCACGATAACTGTCGGAATGTGCCTAATAATATCAATATCCCGCAATAATTGATCGGGGTCATCGAAAAAGCCATTATTGACAAAATAATGAACCTCAATGCGCGCCAATGCCAGCGCGAAGTCATCTGCAGCAAACTGGGTGACGCCTGCATCGGCCATCTCAAGGTTGCTGGTAACGCCCTCCCACAATGACCAAGCGCGGGCCGCATGCAGCCGTTCCTCGCGATCCGGGCTGCTGAGCAGCCGAGCATAGCTGGCAACCATATCCTCACGCTGAGCCTCAGGCACAGGCGCGAGAAAATTCTCCCAATGATCCGGAAACACAGAGCTCGCACCCTGCTGATAAAACCACTGTATCTCCTGATGTCTGAGTAAAAAAATACCGCGCAATACCAGCTCGCTTACACGCTCCGGATGCTTCTGTGCGTAGGCCAGTGCCAGCGTGCTGCCCCAGGAACCACCAAATACCTGCCAACGCTCTACACCCATAAAGACTCTGAGCGTCTCGATATCTTCAACCAGCTTCCAGGTCGTGTTGTCGTCCGTCGATGCGTGTGGACGACTTTTACCGGCACCCCGCTGATCGAACAAAATAACCCGATAAATCTTTGGGTCAAAAAACCGCCTGGCTGCCGCATTAATTCCGGCGCCCGGGCCACCGTGCAGAAACACCACGGGTTTACCCTGCGGATTACCGCACTCTTCGTAATACAACTCATGCAGGGGCGATACACGAAGATAACCGCTGCTATAAGGTGTGATTGGCGGGTAAAGACCCTTCCGCTGACTCATATTCTGAACTACCGTTAAAATTTAGACTCTTAAACACTGTGGCGGATCATGTTACAAACAACATCGGCCAAAATCTGTTTACTATATAACGCTCAACTCTGACTATAGTCTCAGCAATTAGTCGCACAAACAAACCGGAAGACATCTATGTTTTTAGCTACGCGTTCGGTCGCCTTTATTTTACTCAGCTTCATTATCATGTTGCCGGCCTGCTCACCAGCCCCCTCCGAAGCAGAAGACCTGGTGCCATACAAACTGTACACACTCGATAATGGCCTGACCTTGATTGTGCATGAAGACAAAAAAGCGCCACTTGTTGCGGTAAATGTCTGGTATCACGTTGGCTCAAAAAATGAGCCCGTTGGCAAAACCGGTTTTGCGCACCTGTTTGAACATCTCATGTTCCAAGGCTCAGAGAACTATCAGGGTGAATATCTGCAAACACTGGAACAGCTTGGTGCAAGCGATTTAAATGGTACAACCTGGTTTGATCGCACCAACTACTATGAAACCGTACCCAAGGGTGCGCTGGATAAAATCCTCTTCTTAGAGTCGGATCGCATGGGTCACTTGCTGGGTGTCATTGATCAAGCCGTACTTGATGAGCAGCGCGGCGTGGTGCAAAACGAAAAGCGCCAAAGCGACAATCAACCCTACAACAAGGTTTGGCAGTTTATGCTGGAGCAGGTTTTTACCGAAGAGCATCCCTATTCATGGGAAACCATTGGCTCAATGGAAGACTTAAATGCGGCGAGTCTTGATGACGTTCGCGAATGGTTCAAGACTTACTATGGTCCGAACAACGCGGTAATTGCTATTGCCGGTGACGTTAATGCGGAAGAGGTGCTGGCTAAAGTAACCACCTACTTCGGCGACATTCCACCAGGCCCGCCGCTGAGCTCATTCAGTGAATGGGTGCCCCGCCATAGCGTCGACCGCAGGCAGATTATTGAAGATCGTGTATCTCAGGCTCGTCTTTATATGGCATGGCCGGCCCCCGGCTGGGGCAGCACTGAAGCTGCCTATCTTTCGATGGCTGCGGCTGTGCTTGGGCAGGGCAAAAACTCGCGGCTATACAAACGACTGGTCTATGACGATCAACTGGCGACCGATGTTGCGCTTAACACGACATTCTGGGAAATTGCCGGACTGGTGTATCTTGAGGTGTCACCAAAACCGGGCGTGTCACTCGAAACGCTCGAAACTATTGCGCGCGCAGAATTAAAGCGGTTTATCGAATCAGGTCCGACCAGCAAAGAACTCGAGCGGATCAAAGCCGAATATCGCTCAGCGTTTATTCGCAGTCTTGAGAATATCGGCGGGCAACCCAGCAAATCAGCAATGCTGGCGAAGAACATGGTGTATACCGGCAATCCGGGTCACTACGCCGTCACCAACGCAACAATTGCAAGCGCCAGCATCAAGGACTTGCAGACTGCTGCCATGGAATATTTAGGTCAGGGCGCCTACATTGCAGAGGTTGTTCCTTACCCGATGCTCAAGACCACAACAGACGGCTATGACCGCAGCAAAGCCCCCGCTGTGGGCGAATTCACCGGTATCGATTTCCCTGACTATGAGCGCACTGTGCTCGATAATGGCCTCACGCTCATTGTAGCAAACCGCCCGGCGGTGCCTCTTGTACAAATGAGCCTGCAGGTTAATGCCGGCTACGCTGCCGATCAGTTCGGCAAGCCCGGCACTGCAGCACTCACTATGTCGATGCTTGATGATGGCACGCGCAAACGCTCGGCACTTGAGATCAGCGAACAACTCGGTCAGTTAGGCACTGGGCTTACCACGGGCGCAGATCTCGATAACGTATCAGTAAATCTCTCGACACTTAGTGAAAACATTGATGCGTCACTCGATATCTATGTCGATATTATTTTAAATCCTGCATTTCCCGACGAGGAAATAGAACGAATTCGAGCGCAGTACCTCACCAAAATTCAGCAGGAAAAAACTCGGCCAAATAGCATGGCGCTGCGGGTTCTACCAAGCCTGATTTACGGCGATGAGCACGCCTACGGCCAACCACTAACGGGTTCGGGTACCGAAGCGTCGATGAGTGCTATTACACGAGCAGACCTGGTTGATTTTCATGCTACCTGGTTCCGCCCCAACAACGCCACACTCATTGTGGTTGGCGATACAACCATGGCCGAGATAGCGCCCAAGGTCGAGGCGCTGTTTCGCGATTGGGCTCAGGGCGACACTCCAGTAAAAAATATAGCACCAGTTAGCGCCAATCAAAGCAATGCCATTTATCTGATTGATAAGCCGCAGGCAGATCAATCCATGATTTTTGCAGCCCGCCTGCTTCCCTCCAAGGCCGATTCAAACGATATCGCTCTGGAAACCATTAACGATATTCTCGGCGGCCTCTCATCGTCGCGTATCAATATGAATCTCCGCGAGGATAAACATTGGTCGTATGGTGCACGCAGCCTGATCTGGCCCACCCAAGCCCAACGACCCCTCATCATCTATGCGCCGGTACAAACAGACAAAACGATGGAATCTGTTGAGGAGATACAACTGGAACTGGCTGGCATCATCGGCGAAAACCCAGCAAGCGAAGATGAACTAGCGCACACCAAAAAAACCAATACGCTGTCTCTGCCTGGTAAATGGGAAACCGGCGCGGCAGTCTTGGGAAGCCTGGTCGAGATCGTGCGCTTTGGCCTGCCTGATGACTACTGGGATAACTATTCAACCGCCATCAACCAACTGACTCTGGCAGAGGTCAACTCGGCCGGTGATACTCTGGTTAAGCCTGACGAGTTTGTTTGGGTCATTGTCGGCGATCGCGCAAAGATTGAAGACCAACTCAAAACACTGGATATGGGTGAAATAATACTGCTGGATGCTGACGGCGAATCGTTATAGATTGGCGGTTAATGAATTCTTCACCCGACAGCCAATATCGCTGGACAATCGCAGTTATCGCGGTATTGATTTACTTCTTTACCAATGGCATGGCCATTTTTGTGCCGCAAAACCTCTTCCCGCGCTTGATGGAAGACTTTTCGGTAACGTCGGGTGTCATCAGTCGTAGCGCCGGAATCACCCTGCTCGCCGCAGCGTTTTTGGCTCCGTTTGCAGGTGCATTGATAGATCGCTTTGGCGTCATCCGCATCATTCGTGTGGGGCTGGTGGTGATGCTGATCTGTTTTATCAGCTATCCATTTGCCGGCAGCATAGAACAGTTGTACGTCATCCATGCCGGCCTCGCACTTGGATTGGTCTGCTCAGGGCTCATGCCAAATGTTGTGCTCATTACGGCCTGGTTTAAGAAGGGCCGCGGGTCAATGATAGGCATACTTGCAGCAGGCTCGAGCCTTGCCGGCGCTGTATTACCGCTGGCTATTTCGCCGTTAGTACTCAATCCCAACTATGGCTGGCGTTGGGGCATGGGCGCGCTCGCTATCGCGTTCTTCTGGTTTGCGTTTGTGCCGGGCTTCGTGCTGTTAAAGCCTGCGCCCGCTCCGGAAAACAATGTCGACACTGCAGCGCCTGCCGACGGGGTAGAACTGCGTATAGCCATGCGCAGCATTACGCTCTGGGCGCTAGCGCTGGGCTCTGCCTGCCTATGGTTTAGCATCCAATCGATGAACAGTCAGGTAACCATTTTCTTTGAGCAGGAAGCTGCATTAACACCACAACGTGCAACGCTGCTGTTCTCACTAATTTTCTGGTGCAGCTTTTTCGGTAAGTTTTTATTTGGTGCAGTCAGCGACTTCATCGCGAAACGCTATGTGATGCAAATTGCCAGCTGCATATTGTTCTTAGGTTGCCTCCTGCTATTTAACTACTCCGCTGGTGAGCTTTCGTTAACGACTGATGGCCTGCGCTTAACATTGTTCGCTGCGGTGTTCGGGCTTGGCTTTGGCGGTTGCTTTACCATGATCCAGCTGGTTGCCGTTGAAAGCTTCGGGCAACGTTCGCTTGGTAAAATACTGGGGTTTATCGTCTTTATCGACTCTTTGGGTGCTGCGCTTGGAACGGTGTTGATCGGCCAACTTAGAACATCTACGGGCGATTACCTCGTGCCGTTTTTAGTCGTTACCGCTGTAACCGCAACTGCAGTACTCGCGGTAAGATTAATCAAACCAGTAGCATCATCTGCGGACTTGCCAGCCAATCGTTAAGGTTAGACCATAGCTTCATGATTGAAGTCAGCAAACTGAGTAAAAATTACGGAGAATTTCTGGCCGTTGACGCCCTCAACTTTCAGGTTGATCAGGGTGAGGTGCTTGGTTTTCTGGGTCCAAACGGTGCGGGAAAAACCACCAGCATGCGCATGCTCGCCGGATTTGTTACCCCGACTGCCGGTGATGCACGCATTTATGGTCACTCTATTTGCAACGATTCTCTGGCAGCACGAAAAATTATGGGTTATCTGCCCGAGGGCGCGCCTTTGTACGGTGAGATGACGCCACTGAAGTTTCTGCGCTTCATTGCCGATGCCCGCAAAATGTTGAAACATGAACAAACGGCGGCCATCGGCAGCGTTGTCGATACATTGCAGCTTGGCAGCGTATTACAGCAGCCCATAGACACATTATCCAAAGGCTACCGAAGGCGTGTGGGGCTGGCACAGGCTATTCTTCATGATCCGAAAGTTCTGATTCTTGACGAACCTACTGATGGACTCGACCCCAATCAGAAACATGAAGTGCGAAAATTGATCAGTACGATGTCGGCCGACCGGATCATTCTTGTGTCCAGCCACATTCTCGAAGAAGTTGCGGCGGTTTGCTCCCGCGCCATCATCATTGCACAGGGCCGAATACTCGCAGATAGCACTCCGCAGGCGCTCGTAAAAAAGTCGGAATGGCACAATGCTGTTACGTTGCAGTTCTGGAAAAACTCCTTAAGCGATGAAGAAATAGAGGCCAGAACGGCAATTATCGCAGGCATCGCAAATGTTAAGCGCGCAGAGTCGAATACCATCGAACAAAGCATAACTGCATTTCCGAAAGACGGCGCAGCCATCATTCATGATGTCAACCAGCTTGTCGCGATGATGAAATGGGCGCCTGAACAGTGCCGAGTTGAAATCGGCAAACTTGATGATGTATTCCGTGCGATTACTACTCAATGAGTCCTTTTTTAGCCATCGCAAAACGTGAACTGGACGGCTACTTTACAACCCCAATTGCCTACATTTTTATTGTTATATATTTAGTCCTCAGCGGCCTTTTGACATTTTATTTAGGTGGTTTCTATGAAAAAGAGCAGGCGGACCTTTCCGCCTTCTTTGGCTTCCAACCCTGGCTCTATTTACTATTGGTGCCCGCCGTATCTATGCGTCTATGGGCCGAGGAACGCCAAAGCGGCAGTATTGAATTGCTAATGACCCTGCCGGTTACTCTGTGGCAGGCCGTGCTCGGTAAGTTTCTCGCTGCATGGTTATTTATCGGTCTAGCACTGTCACTGACTTTTCCGATATGGATCACAGTAAATTACCTCGGCTCTCCGGATAACGGCGCAATACTTACGGCCTATCTTGCCAGCTTTTTGATGGCAGGGGCCTTTCTGGCGATAGGCAGTTGTGTGTCTGCGGCAAATCGAAACCAGGTGGTTGCATTTATCATAACAATCGCCTTGTGCTTTATCCTGATGATGGCAGGGTTTCCTTTGGTTCTTGACCTACTCAGTGCCTGGTTGCCAGCTTCAGTAATAAATGCAATTGCAAACTTAGGCTTCCTCATTCACTTTCAGGATCTAAGCAAGGGCGTACTCGAACTTGCTGATATAGCGTTCTTCGTGTTGGTTATCGGCACCTGGCTATACGCGACTGCAGTCGTCCTCGACCTCAAGAAGGCTGAGTAGCATGCGTATTAATGATAATCACAGTCGCAGCCGCAAGCTCACGGACCGAGCAGGGCTCGTCACTATCGCTTTACTGTTTGTACTGGCTGTATCAATCAGCAGTCAACTGCTTCGAGGTATCCGCCTCGACCTCACAGAAAATAAGCTGTACACGCTATCTGCGGGCACACTTCGTATCTTGGAATCACTGGACGAACCGATAACGCTGAGACTTTACTATTCTGCTACGGCCTCAGGAGACAAACAATTGCTGCGTGGCTATGCGCAGCGTGCCGAAACCCTACTCAAAGAATTTGCGGCCGCTGCTAATGGGCGTATTCGCGTGCAACTTATCGACCCAGTGCCGTTTACAAACGAGGAAGATGAGGCACGGATGCTGGGACTAACAGCCGTGTATCTCGATGCGGATCCGATCTATCTGGGAATTACCGGCAGCAACTCGACCGATGGTAGTGAGCGCATTCCGTTTCTCGATATGTCGCGGGAGATGTTTCTCGAATATGACCTCGCAAGAATGGTTTATTCACTGGCCAACCAGAGCAAGCCAGTAATCGGGCTGCTGAGCACACTACCAATAACGGGTGGCTATAACCCCGCAACAGGTCTATTCGAAGCACCCTGGTCTATCATTACCCAGATTGAAACGTTGTTTGAGCTGCGCACCCTGGATGCGGACTCCGGCAACCTGAGCGTGCCCATCGACTCTGATATCAGTCTTCTGCTTATTGTCCAACCAAAACAGTTATCTGATGCAACACTATACGCAATCGAGCAGTTTTTGTTTCGCGGGGGACGAGCATTGCTATTTCTCGATCCGTTTGCCGAAAGCAGCACGGGAGCCGATAAAGCATCTGACTTTGCATTGCTGCAGCACTGGGGTATTGATTATCAGCCCGACATGTTTGTCGGCGATGCACTGTTTGCTCTGCCCGTAATAGGAGAAGATCAAACAACATGGCGCCACGCAGGACTTCTCGGCATCGAAGCCAGCGGACTTAGCGATGACAACGTTATCAGTTTAGGAATAACGTCGCTCAATTTGGGTTTCGCCGGCTCACTGTCAGCAAATGAAGAGGCATCTTCTGTTCAACTAAGCCCTCTTATTCAGTCGAGTCGTTCGGCCACTCTATTGCCAGCCACGCTTATTCCGCGGGTGACTGGTCCAGCTGACCTGCGCACATTGATTCGGGAAGACTCAACCCCGAAAATCCTTGCAGGAATAATCTCCGGCTCTCCTACAAGTGCATTTCCAGCAGCTAATGATGCTCATTTACAACAAGCTCTGACGCCGATCAGCCTATTTGTTGCTGCCGACACCGACATGCTCACTGACCGATATTGGGCGCAGGTGCAAAATCAATTGGGGCACAAAGTGATTGTCCCCTTCGCCGGGAATGCAGACTTTGTAACCAATGTTCTGGATAACTTGTCAGGCAGCGACAACCTTATTGGCATGCGCAGCAGAGCTGTCTACACAAGGCCTTTCACTGAGGTGGCCAAGCTTCGTGAGCATGCCGATTCCCGCTTCCGGCAGCGACGTGATGAACTGGAGAACGAGCTGGCTATCACCGAACAGCGATTGAATGCTCTTCAGGATGCGCATACTGACGAATCTGGGTTGATCAGTCAAAATCATCAGGCTGAGATCAACCGTTTCATCGCACAGCGCTTGCGCATCCGCAAAGACATGAGACAAATTCAGCGTAATCTCAACGAGGACATTGAGACATTAGGAACTCGTCTAAAACTGGTTAATATTCTTCTTATGCCAATGCTCGTAGCCATAATTGGTATCACCATCGCTGTCTACCGCCGGCAACGCAACAAGGCCTGGCGACAACAGGGCAGAGAAGGTCTTGGCGAATGAAACGCAGCACTCTGTATCTGCTACTCGCAACGCTATTGCTGCTTAGCGCCATTGCTCTGGGACTGTGGCAAGAGAAACAAGAGCCGCGATTGTCTTTAGTGCCGATGGAGCGACTGAACGCAAAACAGATTGATCGATTAGAGGTCACCGCAGGTGGCGATCGCAAAGTTGCCGCACTGAGCCACACTGATTCAGGCTGGCAGGATGAAATTACCGGTTACAGCGCCGACGCTAAACTGGCGGCACGTACCATAGCAATGCTTACCTCACCGCAGTTCGTCGAAATAAAAACAACGCGGCCAGAACACTACGAAAGAATAGGCGTTGAAAACATTGGTCATCAGAAGGCCAGAGGACTGGAAGTGACACTCAGCGAGTCCGCGCAAGGGCTAAGCCAATCCATAGTATTTGGCGATTTCAGTAACAATGGCCAATATGTGCGGCTTAGCGATGAAACGCAGGCTTGGCTTGTCGGCACGGGCGTTGACCTGCCCATAGATAATATCGAGTGGCTGGATCGAGAACTGCTCAACATTTCCGCCGAGGAGTTGCTGAGTATTCGCATACTCCATGCAGATACGAGCGAAATCCTACTCCGCAGAGACCCTCTGAACCCCAGCAATTTTAAGATGACAGGCGTAAATATAGACACTGCGGCCAAACATAACGGCAACCGCATTGCAGGCATTTTGTCAGGGTTGAATATGGAATCGGTTAGCCCGCAAAGCTCAGCAACTCTGCCCGATACCCCAGCGGTTGTTGCCGAGTTCCATACTCACAGCGGCATCGTAATCTATGCGCATGCATGGCAAAGCAAAGAAGGCGTTCTGTTCACCTTTGATGCTGGCTGCGTGCCGATGGAAGAGGGCAACAACACCCTAGCGCAAGCCGAAGCTGCACGCATTGCAGAAAAACTAAATGGGTGGGTCTATACACTGCCGCCCTTTAAGACTGCGCAATTTCTAAGCCGCCCTGCCGATCTTTTGCAGTAACTCCCGACAACAGTTTCGAGCAGAACGATGGCTACCCCGCGGGCTTAACAAACCGCAGCGTAAAGCGATCACTCTCGCCGATATCAAGGTACTTCTGTTGATCCTGCTCACCACCTCTCAACCGAGGAGGCAGAGACCACACACCATCAGGGTAATCTTTAGTATCACTCAAGTTGGCATTCACTTCAGACGCAGATTCAAATCTGAGGCCGGCTTTCTCAGCCATTGCGATCATTGCAGCAACACTCACATAGCCCGTTGATGCGCGTGGATCCTGCTCCTGCCCTTCAATACCACGATGCTCAACCACACCGAAAATACCACCGGGCTTTAATGCATTGTAAACCGCTTGCATTACGTCATCCTGCATATCAAAGGCCATCCAGTTGTGTACGGAGCGAAACGATACAACCAAATCAACGCTTCCAGCAGGCGCTATTTCCAGCTGCTCCGGCGGCATTAATACAGTCATCTCAACTTCGTCATACAACTCTGGGTTTGAATCAAGCATGGCCTGATACTTCTGGGCACTCAAGCGGAGCATTTCAACTTTAGAATCGGGGTCAACATGCGCCGCATAGTAGGTACCTGTGCCGCGAACCACCGGCGCAATAATCTTAGTGTACCAACCGCCGCCTGGCCATAACTCCACCACGCTAAGCTCCGGCGTAAGACCAAAGAACTCAAGGGTTTTCTCTGGGTGACGATATATGTCACGCTGCCGTTCTTCTTCTGTCCGATGATCGCTGGCAATTGCTATTGCAACGGGTGACACCTCAACAACAGCTTCGGTTTCGGGGGCAGAACCCGAACATGCGGCTAAGATAGCCACGGCAGTACTCAAAAGAAAAACTCGCATAGTCTTCACCTAATGATTGGGATTAAAACAATGGGCCAAAGCGCTTAGTCACGGAGCTGCGGCGATATTAATTGTGTTGGAAACTGTCAGGCTGAACACCCAGTTCGATAATGTCACACCTGTCGCCAGCACGATGAAATTTGAAGGCGCTGAACTTGTTTGCTTGCTCAAACGCGATACCGGCCAGCAACGTAACATCACCCGTCTGACCAGCACTATGAGAATTAGTGTCGGCATCACACTTAATATAAAAAGCCTGCTCATCAAACTCGCCTGCAAGGCGCCCTTCGCTGCGTAACTTGGACAAAAAATCACGCACCTGCTCGCTGATTTCTGACCATAGCTCCGGTGTGCTGCTTTCACTGCCGGCCCAGGTCGTGCTCTTGCGGATACTGCCTACAACAAACAAACCCTCACGCCGATGCGTGAGCGCCTTCCATTCCCCTGTCAAACCGCCGGTGCGCGCCATAGTAACGTCGCCGCAAAATTTCATCTGCAGACGGCTGGCTGGCATCAGGCTATTGATACCAAAACGAGCCAGCAGCGCCGATTGTTCATTCGTAAGGTCTACTGATGGGCGATATCGGCCACGAATGGTAACCGCATCATGATAGTCACGAGCCACCAAGTTACGCTTTTCACGCGAAGCCACCAAAGCTCCGGCAACAGCACCCATGGCAGACACAATAATTGTCTGTCCTGAATCTGACCGGGTACGCAACAATGGAAAGTAAGTCATGATATTTAAGCTGCTTAAGCGCAACTCTCCCTGACCATCAATCGCATCCATCACCGACTTCCACGCAACCGGGGGGTCCACCACCAACATGGCCTGACGATTAGTGCAATAGCGCTCTGCAGCAAGTTGCGCCACCGGCCCGATATCGCGATCTTCCTTGCCTGACAAAATGCACAAGACATCGAGATCAGGGAGACTGTTTAATGCAAACAGGCCGGTGGTCGACGAAGCGGAACCCACCAAGTCATAATCATCCGGTGCAGCCTCTCCTGGCCAATTGATCTGACAGTCAATATAGCTCACCACTTTTACTGCATCGCCACGGATTGTAGGCAGCGGAGACATGGTAGGAATTTTTGTGGGCAGCATAACCAGCCGCGACTGCGCGAGCATATGGCGAATATAACGTGGATCGCCCTGATCAATTGATAGTCGGTTGTAGGTTTCCTGCTCTTCCACCAATGGCTCGTTTACTGAGCTCACCCGCTGCAACACTAAATTAAAACACCCCGGTTCGAGAGCCGTGATTCCATCGTAGTCGACAGATGCACGAATGTGCTCCAAGGGGCCGGGATTCGCTGCTTGCAATACCAAGGCACCCTGCTTACAGGGAATCTCTATAAAGTTGCGTCGCGAAGAGCCCACCACACGAACAACCCAGACACTCTCGCCACCATTCGCAAAAAACTGCCTGATAAGATGCTCTAGGCGATTGTGACAATCGGGCGCCCCAAACGTGCGGCGATACTGATCGTAGCCGGTAACCTGAACAGGAAAATTTACGGGGCCTCGGGGTGCTGGGCCTAGAAAAGCGGTGACAGCGCTCCTATGCACGGGTATTGTTTTATCCCGTGACAATCCCTCAACTACAAACACATCAGTATTGGTTAGATCAGACAACGCTGCCAGAACCTTTCTTGGTCCCTATTAAGGGACTGTGTCGCAAAGCAAAAGTATAACAACAACTTTGCGTTACAGCACAGATTAGTCGCAAGACTGCCGGTTTATTTTTAGCCTAGTCTCTTTGGCAACTAGGCTGCTTGCCCGATGCTATCGCTTGATTGTAGTAAATTAGCGCCTCGGGCATATACTTGTTCAAATCATCAATCCGGGTATCGGAAGAGGGATGGGTTGAAAGAAACTCCGGGGGCACGCCTTCCGCTGCATCGGCCATGTTCTTCCACAGCTGAATACTGGCGCGCGGATCAAAGCCCGCTGAAGCCATCAAATCCAAACCAACAAGGTCGGCCTCACTCTCTTGTTTTCGGCCGAATGGAAGCAACATAACAAGCTGCGCTGTACTCTCTAACAAAGCCTGAGTGTCGGCGGTGCCAAGACCAATTTGATCGCCCACCAAAATGGACGTGACAGAAATTGCGCCCCCGGTAACCTGAGCCCGGTTAATGCGCGCAACCATATGATCTTGCGTAACGTGGGCAATCTCATGACCAATAACCGCAGCAAACTGGTCGGTAGTCTGGGCAACAGTGAAAATGCCAACATAAATACCGATTTTGCCGCCCGCCATGGCAAAGGCATTAGCCGAATCGTTATCGAAAACTTCTACTTCCCAGTTCATCGTCTTATAGGGCTCTGGCAACTCCGCCACAATATCGCTGACCACACAGTTCACGTAGGTGAGCAAAGCGATGTCACGGGCAACCGGCATCTCAGTGCGCATTTTCTGAAACTCGGTAGCCGAGATGCTCTCAACGTCGCCGCGCGAAACACACGCCGACACCGCCAATACCGGTATAAGAACCGCCGCAGTAAACCGAAGTGATGGCATCAGCATTCTCTTTCCTACGCCCTATATATTGATGCTTAAACACAGCGCACCCAATAGATCAACGCTATTCTGATTAGACGACTTACCTATCGAAGCGACTGCGGACATCCCTATCACCAACCCAATCCGTAAAGGAGTCGCCCAGCGACATCATCGACTGCTGGATACGTTGGAACAGAGGCTGTTTGCCCTTGAACGTAATCGCGTAAATATCAGAATCTGTAATCGCCGACATTAAGTAGTCGTCGCTGGACCCAATGGCATCAATTAAGCCCAACTCAATAGCTTGGCTACCATACCAATGCTCGCCGGTGGCGACTCGCTCAATGTCCAACTCCGGACGGTAGTGCGCAACCATGCTTTTGAACAAATGATGAACTTCTTCAAGCTCTTCTTTCAGCTTGGCGCGATCTTCATCGGTATTCTTACCAAACATCGTAACCGTACGCTTGTACTTACCCGCCGTAACCTGCTCAAAATCAACGCCCTGTTTTTCGAGCGCACGACTAAAGTTAGGCACCTGCGCAATCACGCCCACCGACCCAATAATTGCAAACGGTGCCGCGATGATGCGATTCGCGACACAAGCCATAAGGTAGCCGCCGCTGGCAGCAACCTTATCAACGATTACCACCAGAGGAACATCCTTAGCCCTGATTCGCTGTAACTGAGATGCGGCAAAACCATGATCATGAACCGTACCACCCGGGTTTTCGAGACAGACAACAACCTCATCCACCGGACGCACGACAGAAAGCACTGCACTAACTTCCTCACGCAACGAATCGGTAGCCGACGCACGCATATCGGCATCAAATTTGATAACGTAAGTGCGCTTACGCGCATCATCACCCTCAGTAGCAGACTTGCCTTTTACCTTCTCAGCCTTTTTATCAGCCTTAGCAACGGCCTTCCATTCTTGCTTACTTAAAATGGCCTGGCGCAACATATTGCGCATATCACTGTATTTTTCGTTAAGGCTATTAATAGTGAGCTCATTCTGCAAACCGCTTTTACCCGATAAACCCATTGCCAAAACCAAGACCACAATAATAGCGACAACGAAGGTAAGCACCTTCAGCAAGAACAAACCGTATTCAAACAAAAACTCAACCATTACCCACTCCGGCAACCCATATCAGCGTTGCATTAAATAAAAAATATTCAGCCTATTTCAAACCAGCATTGTTTCGCTCAAACACACGGTCAGCTCGGTAGCTCGAACGCACTAGCGGCCCCGCTACAACCTCCATAAACCCCTGAGCTAGGCCTAGCTCGCGTAAATCCCGAAACTCGCTAGGGTTAACATACCGCTCAACCGCCAAATGATGACGGGTGGGCTGCAAATACTGCCCCATAGTCAGAATATCGACATTATGGGAACGAAGATCGGCCATGGTGGCGACGATCTCGTCCCGAGTCTCACCCAAACCTAACATCAAGCTGGTTTTACTTAACACTTCAGGGTGAGCTTCTTTCGCCAACCGCAGCACATCCAGAGTGCGCTGATAACCTGCGCGCGGATCACGAACCCGCGAAGTGAGTCTTTCAACCGTTTCAATATTCTGTGCAAATACATCGAGACCCGCGCCTGCCACAGTCAGCACATCCTCAGCGTTGCCGGAGAAATCCGG
>JAQWPD010000021.1 GCA_029245525.1 Gammaproteobacteria bacterium
CATGCGGCTCCAGCTAACACAATGCATAAATCTAGCAACAGCTCATCGTCTATACAGCAAGCGGACGCCTAGGCAGCACCGGTTTTAATCTGATTTTGAGACGTCACAAGCATGTGCGGCGACCAACCAAAAGGATTATCAACAGTTAATGGTGGCTGCCACGTGAGAGCAGGTCAATAGCTGAGTATTGACATCCGAAGCCGCAATAACATGACATTGAAGCCCAGTTCACGGACAATCATGGTCTCACCCCTGATAACAGAGACTTTATAGATGTCAGCATTCAGCGAGAATACCCATGACTAAAGATGGTGTACTGGTTACCGGCGGCGCCGGCTACATTGGCAGCCACGTTGTGCGCCAACTGGTTGCAGCTGGCGAACGGGTCATCGTTCTTGACAACCTCTCAACAGGGTTTCGCTCGGCTGTGTTAGGTGGCACCTTTTATGAGGGAGACACCGGTGACAAAAAACAGGTCAGCCGCATATTAGAAGAACACGAGATAGGCTCGATACTGCATTTTGCCGCACACACTATTGTTCCAGAATCGGTCTCTGACCCATTGAAGTACTATGGCAATAACACCTGCAACAGTCGCAATCTGCTTGAGTGCGCCAACGAGGCTGATGTCGAACATTTTATTTTTTCATCCACCGCAGCCGTCTATGGCCTGCCGCCTAATGGTAAAGCATCCGAAGAGACTGCAACCTCACCTATCAACCCTTACGGCACATCGAAGCTGATGACCGAGTGGATGCTGCGTGATCTTTCTGCAGCCACTCATTTGCGGCATGTCGCACTGCGTTATTTCAATGTTGCAGGTTGCGATCCGGAGGGTCGCATCGGGCAATCGACAGAAAAAGCAACACTGTTAACGAAAGTTGCTTGTGAAACCGCGGTTGGTAAACGACAACAGGTATCGGTTTTTGGTACAGACTACGACACGCCCGATGGCACCGGCGTGCGTGACTACATCCATGTCGAGGATCTTGCCGATGCCCATTTAAAAGCGCTCAACTACCTTCGCAATGACGGTCATTCAGTCACGCTAAATGCGGGCTACGGACACGGTTACAGCGTTCGGGAAGTACTGGCCGCTGTAGAAAAAGCGAATGGTAAGGCATTGAATATAATTGAAGAGCCCCGCCGTGCCGGTGACCCCGACTCACTAATAGCCATCGCCGAAAAGATTCGCACGGTGTTGGGCTGGCAACCTCAGTACGATGATCTCAACACCATTGTGTCCACCGCACTGAAGTGGGAACGCAGGCTTCAGGATATTCCGGCAAAGTAGTCGGCGGCTGCCTGCAGCTGCAGTCTGTCCTACTTAGGTAACGGAATATCGTATTTATCCATGAGGTCATACAAGGTAGGGCGGGTAATGCCCAACAACTTGGCCGATTTGGACATATTACCTGATGCGTTCGCTATCGCGCGTCGCACGGCCGCAACTTCAGCGTTACGCCGCACCTCACGCAGATTAAGATCCTCAGATGGTGCATCGTCAGTCAGGCCTAAATCGGCCGCGGTTACCTGCTTACCTTCGGTCATAATGATGGCGCCACGAATTTTGTTTTCAAGTTCACGCACATTTCCCGGCCACGAATGCGCCTGAATAGCCCGCTCAGCATCCGGTGAAAACCCTTTTAGCGAGCGATTGTGAGATGCTGCGTGTTTAATCAGCAGGCTGCGCGCCAAAACCACCCGTTCGCCTTTGCGCTCACGCAACGGAGGAATGTTGATGGCGATTTCGCTAATCCGATAAAAAAGGTCTTCGCGAAAAAGACCATCGGCAATGCATTGCTCTAAATTTTTATTGGTAGCGCACACCACTCTTACATCCACTGGAATTTCGGTTCGCCCACCGACACGCTCAACCACACGCTCCTGCAAAAATCGCAATAACTTAGCCTGCAGTGACAGAGGCATATCGCCGACTTCATCCAGAAACAACGTGCCATTGTTCGCTAGTTCTACCTTGCCCTGAGTTTGTTTTATCGCGCCGGTAAACGCACCCTTTTCATGACCAAACAACTCACTCTCTAAAAGGTTCTCTGGAATCGCGGCGCAGTTAATGGCAACAAAGCTCTCATCTCCACGATTGCTTAACGAATGCAAAGCTCGAGCAAGCAGTTCCTTGCCCGTGCCACTCTCACCCAGCAACAAGGTCGTGACATTGGTTGGGGCAACTTTTTCGACCATGCGACAAACTTCAAGCATCTTTGGACTGGCTGCAATAATGCCATCAAGCGGTGACGCGCCTTCACGTCGCAATAGCCGCTGATTCGCCTGCTCTAGGTCAAACATCTGATAAGCGCGCTGCACAATGAGATGCAAAAT
>JAQWPD010000028.1 GCA_029245525.1 Gammaproteobacteria bacterium
CTTCCATAGCTGAATCCGTCCGAAACTATCGCGAGAAGTGCCATTGCCGCGCCCAGAGAGGCGGCCGCTAACAAGGGACGCCGGCGATAGAAGCGACCATAGGGGCGTGTGGTTAACAGCAGGCTCCGGGCGAAAAGCCCACCGAGGAAGCCGAAGACCACGCCGAGAACTGGCACAGCTAGCCATTCCAGCGGCTGGTCCAATCGGGTGTCGAGTTTTCCGTAAAACAAATAATCGCCAAAAAGAACCATACAGACGATGCACGCGACCAACACTGTCCGGACAATGGTGCCTGCATTTTCCTTCTCGAAGGAACGGCCAATTTCTTCCATCACAAAAACGACACCGGCGATTGGCGTATTGAAAGCCGCGGCTATCCCGGCGGCGCCACCAGCAAGAATCAGCCCTCGTTGCACCAGCCAGCCCTGGAAATTTCCCCACCGATGTGAGAGGTACATGAAGCAAGCGCCGGCATGAACGGAGGGACCTTCGCGGCCAATCGTCATCCCGGCAAACAAGCCAATTGCGAGAAGCAGACCCTTGCCCACGAGAATACGCCAGGAAAGAACATGACTGCGGACTGGACCGTCCTCTAACTTTAACGCCGCGATGGCCTGCGGGATCCCGGTGCCATCACTGCCCCGGAAGAAGCGGTCGCGCAGCTGGCAAATAAGAATCATGCCGAAGAAAAGCATGGCCGGCTGAATCCACGGCGAAACCGTTGCGAGCCAATGCGAAAACTGAACACTCCAGTCGTCAAGGTATCGGAACAGGGCGGCCACAGCGCCGGTTGCCGATGCGGCCAGAATCCATACAGAGTGTCGGCGGAGCGCGCGCCAAGAGAACAGACTCTCCCGCCAACCAGATGCCTCCGGGGATTCCATCAGGCGTGAAGCCATTGATGGCAGCGGTGAATCAGGTCGTGGGCAGAGCTGTCGTGAGAGAGCGTTGGCTCCTCGCCAGACCTCAGCTCGGGAGCGATAATGTTGGCAAGCACCTTACCCAATTCGATACCCCATTGATTAAACGAGTTGATATTCCAGATCGTGCCCTGTTCGAAGAGTAGCACATGTATGATAGCAATCGACCGTCTCTGCTGCGACAAGCGGTCGCGAAGCTGCTAAAAACGAACGTAGAACTCTCTTACCCCCCCCACAATAAAGGCAGGTGCTAACCACCAATTATCGCCCACAAAAAAGCCGCGGTGTGTACCGCGGCTCTTTTATACAACAAGATACACGAGACCCGTTACAAAACATCAACCTCATCCTGCTGCATGCGAAACATCTTGGCGTACCAACCGCCCTGCTCCATCAACGAAACGTGCGAACCCTTCTCAGATATCTGACCATCAATCATGACCAAGATCTCATCGCTATCAACAACAGTTGAAAGGCGGTGAGCAATGGTAAGAGTTGTACGGCCTTCTGAGAGCTTCTTCAGGGCTTTAAGCACACTGCGCTCGGTTTCAATGTCGAGACTCGACGTAGCTTCATCTAATAGCACTACCGGGGAATTCTTCAATACGGCCCGGGCAATAGCCACGCGCTGACGCTGGCCGCCTGAGATCTTACTGCCGCGCTCACCGCACTCGGTATCGAGACCTTCAGGGGATGCGGCAATAAACTCAGCCAGCCCAGCCTCTGTTGCTGCTGCCATAATCTCGGCATCGCTGGCCTCGTATTTACCCATCCGAATATTTTCACGCATCGTATCGTTGAAAATAAAGCTTCGCTGCGACACTACAGCGAAATAACGCTGCAGATCCGCCAATGGAAATGAACCCAGATCGTGATCACCTATCTTGATACTGCCAGATTCTGCGTCCCACTGACGCAGCAGTAAATTAATAACACTGGATTTACCGGTGCCACTCGGACCTACCAGCGCAATATTTTTACCCGGCTGAATATCCAGCGTCAAACCATCAAATACCAGCTTATTACGACTCCACTCGGCATCATCAGCGTCGTACTCAAAGATCAGGTTTTTGATTCTAATCGAGGGCTCAATATCACCCACTATCGCTGCTTTTGAATTATCAAGCACCGCAGGCTCCTGATCCATCATGGCAAATAGGCGACGCGCGGCAATCATAGCTACACGAAAATCCGTGTAGTTATTGGCAAGGCCTACCGAAAGATAAAAACCGACGATTGATACGGCAATGACTGCGGGCAATTCTGTCAGAGGCTCAATCTCACCAGCCAGCGCCAGGTCTGCACCAACCCATGCGGCCGCCAAAATACCAACGGTAATAAACACCTCTGCCAGAGCGCGCTGCCACGCATCCGCACTGTAGAGCTTCTCCTGACCTTCCTGCATGGTTGCACCGATAGCGAACAACTCTTTCGCACGACGGTTTTCATAACCGAAAGCCACCGTGTCACGGACACCCTGAATGCTGTCAGAAACAAAGCCATTTACTTCACCCAGCTTGTTGCGGTACTCCGCACCGTCACCGCCCAGCATCGACACAATCCACGGCAACAACGCCGTATTGGCAACGTAAAAAGGCACGAGAAAATAAACAATTGTCGGATGCACAGTCCAGCACCAACTCAGAATAATGAGCGGCACAAAGATGGCGGCAATAGCCGGGGCAATAGTATGCGCATAAAACGGCTCGATGCGCTCGCAGTCAGTCATCACACGACTCACAGCATCACCTGATTGCAGTTTCGAAGTACGTGCAGGCGCCAGTGGCAACATGGCGTAATAAAACCTATCGCGGAATGCGGCAAGAATACGGAATGCCACATAATGACCGGTATAATTCTCAAGGTACGAAGTAATCCCGACCACCGTACCAGCCAGGGCAATGTACCTTACCCATTTCCAGATAATGTCCCACTGGACCCCGGCACCGCCTTCAAACCCACCTGCGGCAAGGTATGCATTGACGTAATCGCCAACGCCATAAGCCGCCAGACCCAGCACACAGGCTTGTCCGGAAAACTTAATGACACGCCCTACCAGCGATGCCAACATGATGCCGTTAAATGGCGCCATGTAGATAAGCAAGCGACGAATGATCTGTTCGTTGCTGACCCTCGGCGGTGTTCCGTCTGTCGAATTAATGGTATTCACCGTTACAGCTCCCATTAAACCTCAGACGCTGGATGCAGCGCCTGGGCCTCAACTTCCTGCTTGGTCCGAATCATAGTGGAGTAGATACCCTTCTCCGCTATGAGCGCTTCACGGGTGCCCATTTCAGCAACCGTTCCCTTGTCCATCACGACAATGCGATCAGCCTGCTCGATGGTGCTAAGGCGATGCGCTATTAGCAGCACCGTTTTATTTTGACACAAACGTTCAAGAGCACGGTTCAACAATGCTTCGGTTTCGACATCGATCTGCGAGGTAGGCTCATCAAGCACAACAATCGGTGCCCCTTTAAGAATCGCACGGGCAATAGCCAAGCGCTGCGCCTGACCACCACTCAACGCTGCACCTTGATCTCCCACCATCGTGTCAAGACCATCGGGTAAAGAATCCACAAATATTTTTAATTCAGCCGCTTCGATAGCTGCATCCAGTTCGGTCTGGGTAGCATCTTCTTTTGCCATTATCATGTTGTCGCGAATGCTGCCGAAGAACAAAAACGGATCCTGTGGCACCAATGCAATCTGTTCGCGAATCCATTCGAGCGAAAGCTCTTGTTCAGGAATACCGCCAAATAGAATACTGCCTTTTTGTGGCTCCAGCGTACGCAACAACAGATTAGTCACCGTTGTCTTACCAGAACCACTCTTACCAATAAGCGCCACCGTCTCGTTTGGCCGCATTGTCATATTAAACTTATGAATAGCCGGTTCTTCGGCCCCGGGGTAAGTGAACTCAACATCCTTAAACTCGATATTGACTGGTTTACCTCCGGTCTCTGGACAACTCGCACCAGAGGTGCTGCGCACCGGTGCCTTTTCATCTAAAAACTCGATAACACTGGCCGCTACTTCCCGACCCAGAGCGCCGGCAAAAAAGAACTCACCAATCAGCAGCAAGGTACGGCTGAACTCCAGACTCATGAGCACAACGGCGAAGACTTCACCCGGCGTCATAAAACCATATGAGTAACGGTAAAGCGAAACCCCGAGAGCAACTGCCGTAGAGAACAACGCAAAGCCTAACTCCAAAAATACAAACTGAGACTGCGCAACCAGCAATAGTTTCATTGTGGTCTTGCGTTGCGCTTCGTTATTTTCTTCCATCTGCTTGCCGCGACGCACTTCTTCATTGAACATCTTTAAGGTAGACATCCCCTGAATCGAATCAAGGTACTGTGCGCTGTTACGGTTCTTGACAGCTTCGTTGCTCTTCGAAATACGGCGAAAGCCGCGGGCAGACGAACCCACAAACAATGGGGTTAGCGGCACGCCGGCAAGCATCCACAAACCAACCACCCAATCGATAGAGAAAATAGCAATAACCAAGAAGATGGGGATCGCAATAGCCACCCAGATCTGCACGAAGTAAACGCTAAAATAGTAATCGAGATACTCGACACCTTCAGTCGCCATATTAGAAATTTCGCCAGTACGACGCTTACCCAGAATACCGGGGCCCAAGCTCACCACTTGCTTATAGATCTGATCACGGACATTCAGCTTCGCTTCACTCGAAGCGCGGAACTGCCCGGTACGGAACACCCAGGCCAAGAACGCTTTGAGCAATACCAGTGCCACAAACCAAGGAAGGTACGCTTTAAGCACATTGATGCCCGCAGACACATCACCCCCATTCCAGACGTCATCCACCGCCAGACCCAGAATGAAATACAGCAAAATAGTGGTTGGCACCGTGAGAAGTCCCGCACTCAAGCCAAGCTTGACCCACTTCATTGTGGCCGGGGTTATCAGTCGATCATCTACACCTAGCATTGTTACCTTGCTCCACTAGCATTATTACCTTGCTGCAATTGCCCACTGCTTTGATAGCCAATCCGCCTTCAAGCCGCCAAAAAAATCACGACAGGGATTGTGCTGAAGAATCCTAAGCCCTAAAGTATGGTTTAAGGTCAAGCACCAAAGCACTGCTATCCATGCATCGGACCGACAGTTTCTGCAATCGGAAGGTCACCCACGGGGCACGGACTTATCAAAATATCTAAAACCACATTGACAATAGGCGAACTTGCTAAACAGGGGAATGTCGCAACCTCCCTGCTCCGCTATTACGAAAAAGAGGGCCTGCTGGAACCATCGGGCCGAACAGCGTCGGGCTATCGCCATTACTCCCCCGATTCAGTGCGTCATCTTCGATTTATTCGTAAAGCACAGCGCTACGGGTTCTCATTAAGCGATATTAAGATGATGCGCGGCATAGCGCATACCGCCGGCACCGGTGCAGAGATTAAAGCTATCGCCGAACAACGCTTTATTGATATCGAACGTCGGGTCACCGAGATGCTCGTGCTGCGGCACGAGCTGGAGCTATTTTTGGATGACCTCGCAGACTTAATTGATGAAGAGGCTGGCGAAGAAATCGGCGATCGATACCGCGAACTCATGGAACAGGCGTGCGGCCATGAGCATGACGGCAATGCCCGTTCATCACTGCAAAAGCTCATCGAACGCATGAGCTGCAATCTGGCGATGAACGAATGGGATCGGTTACTGGCCGACCTGCGCGGCAGACACATGCACATCTGGCAAGAAGATAATTTGTACAGCACGTTATTTATAGGTGCTGGCGCAAAGGCACAGAAATCTCTGGATACTTTGGCAAAAAGCGAATCTGGCTGCGAGGCCCACGAGCAGCCGCAGGTCAGTAAAACCGACGATGGCATTCTGTTTACCGCAAGTGGCAAAAATGCCTTTTTATACGCTCAGCTGTTCTTAGCACTGGAACACCCAGATTCATGATACAGGGCGACACGGATACAGCACCGGGACACCAGAGTCACCGATTTGAATGCGGCATTCACCCAATCGCCAAGCCATATTGCTCAGCTGTCTCCGCTACTGATACCCGGTTTGGTAGAGCGCTTAGCGCAGCAAATAACTGATTAAAATATTTAGAATAAAGCTATAAATAGATGATATTTATATTTATATATGATCTATCGCTGAGCACTTGACCTTCAACTCAACTTCAAGCCTTAAGGTAACGGCCATAAACCGTATGCCCTATGCAATTAAGGATTTAGGCTATGAGTCAGGCAGCAGCAGTCGAACAGGATGTGGCCACCCCGCGTAAAGTGAAAATCGTCGGCATGGATTGTGGCAGTTGTGCCAGCACCATCGAGAACAGCATGCTTCACCTCGATGGCGTTAAGGAAGCCTCCGTATCATTTACCACCGAGAGCATGGAAGTGACCGGCAACGTCTCTATGGACGAGATTGCATCACGACTCAAAGATCTCGGCTACCGCATTGCGAACGAAGCCGATGCCGCCTCCATGGCTCTTCCACAGGCCTCTGGCTTTAAGGGGTTTTTGCACTTCCTGTGGGCTCAACCGCAGCTGCGTTCTGCCCTCATAATTATCGCTGCTGTCCTGACAGGCATGCTGATTGTTCCTGCCATGGGCGTTCCCGACGTAATGGACGTGCCTGCACTCACGGTTATGTTTGGTGTGGCGGTTATCATTGCCGGCATCCCAGTCTTTATTAAAGGCTTCCGAGCGCTGATCTTTGCACGCCGGATTACTATCGATGTGCTAATGGCGATTGCGGCATTCGGGGCCATCGCTATCGGCGAAACCGTCGAAGCCTTTGATATTATGATGCTATTTATGCTTGGGGAAGCCCTTGAGGCGTATAGTGCTGAACGCTCGCGCGACTCATTACGATCACTGATGTCATTGCAACCTCAGGAAGCCACAGTACTGAACGCTCACGCCAGCGAACACGATGACGATCAAAGCATTCATGATCACCAAGCTCACACCAAGCACGATGAACATAGTGACCATGCTCAGTCATCTGAACCCCATGATCATCAGGTAATTAAGCCTGTCGGCGAGGTTATTGTTGGCGATCGCGTACTTGTCCGCCCGGGCCAGCGTATTCCGGTGGACGGCGACATTATTAAAGGTATCTCCTCTATCAATCAGGCACCGGTCACCGGCGAAGAGATACCCGTAGTAAAAAAGGTCGGCGACGAAGTCATGGCCGGTACAGTCAACGGTGAAGCCCCAATTGAATTACGGACGAGCCGCCCTGCCTCGGAAGGCACTATTGCACGTATCGCACGCTTAGTTGAACAAGCGCAGTCGCAGCGCAGCCCGGCCGAACGCTTTATTGATCGTTTTGCTCGCGTCTACACACCAAGCGTGGTGGCGCTGGCTGTATTAACTGTTGCCATCCCCGTGCTCTTGTTCGATCAACCCCTATTGGGCAGTGTCGATAGCGAACATGGCTGGTTATACCGCGGCCTCATGCTGCTGATCATTGCCTGCCCCTGCGCGCTGGTTATTAGTATTCCGGTAACCGTAGTCAGCGGCATGACCCGTCTGGCACAACTGGGTGTGCTGGTGAAATCCGGAGAAATACTCGATCGTATGGCTAACGTCCGGACTGTTTGTTTTGACAAAACCGGCACACTAACCCACGGTAAGCCGGCTGTCGTAAGCATGCAGAGCATCGTTTGCGACCACAATAGCGATGGCGTTATTGCCTGTGCGCCCTGCGATGACCTGCTGAGTGCGGCTGCATCAATTGAACGCTACTCCGAGCACCCTGTAGCCCACGCTATTGTCAATGCCGCAAGAAATCGCTCCGGTTTAGGTCACGTGCCTCATGCCGAGGATATCCAGATATCACCCGGCAGCGGGTTGTCAGGCATCAAAACAGATTGCGGCCATAAGATTACTGTGGGGAACGCCGACATGTTCTCACAGAATGAATCAGGCTGGGAAAAAGCCAGCCTGTCGGCACAAAAAGCTGAGGCCGCAGGGCAGACCATGATGTATATCAAGCACAACCACAAAGTGGTTGGTCATATCGGTGTCCAAGACGAGCCCCGCGAAGACAGCCGCAATGCATTAATTGCGTTAGGCCGCCTGAAACCGCCGGTGCGTCGGGTAATGCTGACCGGCGATAGTGCTCAGGCCGCCAAGCGTATTGCCGATAAATTGGGCAACATCGATGAAGTTCATTCGAGTCTGCTGCCGGCTGAGAAACTTGCTCAGATTGAACGCCTTCAGCACAACGATACGGTTGCAATGGTTGGCGATGGCATTAATGACGCCCCTGCTCTTGCGCGCGCGGATGTCGGCATTGCCATGGGCGGTGGTGGCACCGCGCAGGCGATGGAGATCTCCGACGTGGTGCTAATGCAGGATAATTTATCGCATGTGACCATGGCACTGCGTATGGCACGGGATTGCCGTAAGATTGTGAAACAAAATATTATTTTGAGCTTGGGGCTTAAAATTGCGTTCCTCGCTTTCGCACTTCTGGGTATTGCGACGCTGTGGATGGCGGTGATCGCCGACGTCGGCGCAATGATTCTGGTAACATTGAACGGCATGCGCTTGCTGCATAAGAACTAATCGCAGCGTAGCTGCCCCGATAGCACTTGCAAGCGATACGGTTCAAATGCCCGCTCAGCAATGAGCAGGCATCAATCCAGAGTTAAGCAGTAAACAAGCCATTATGAATTCAACTTCGATTAACTTCGGGCCAATTATGTTGGCACCCGGCGTTTCCCGCCGCCACGTTGCCTGCTACCTGTTTGCTGCAGGCGTTAGCATTGGTTTATTTACCTATCTGGTATCGCTATCACCGTATATTTTGACGGTGAACCTCGGTATCCCCGAAGCCGAACAAGGCCGACTTATGGGCAACCTGCAGTTCCTGCAGGAAATCGTCGTTATTTTATCGATCAGCTGGTGGGGAGCGATGTCGGATCGCTTTGGTCGCCGCTCTATCTATATCATCAGTTGGCTCATCATGGGCGTGGCGTACCTGACCTATTCATTTGCAACTTCAATACCGCAGCTTATGGCTTTTAGGGTTATCTATGCCCTGGCCATTGCCGCAAGCACCACCTGCCTCTCTGCCATCCTTGCGGATTACCCCTCGGAACAATCGCGGGGCAAGTTTACCGGCATGGCATTTATTCTCAACGGCCTTGGTGCGGTGGCTTTTTTTGCCGGGCTTAATCAGCTGCCCGATATCTTTCAGAAAAATGGGGTGGATGAACTCTGGTCCGGTCACTACGCCTTTTTATTTGCCGCAGCACTGAGCTTTATTGCGTCAATTGTAATGATTGGCCTTAAACCCGGACGGCCCGAAGGTGTTGCGCCGAAAACGCCCATATCGCAATTGATTCGTGAGGCGCTAAAGGCCGCGCAAAACAGGCGCATTGGGCTGGCTTATTTTGGCGCCTTCGCTGCGCGTGCCGACATGATTATTATTACGCTGTTTTTAGTGCTCTGGGTGGTTAACGCCTCCAATGCTGCAGGCTTAACTATGGGTGAGGCACAAGCTCGCGCGGGCATGTTTGTGGGCATTACGTCATTGGCCGCGGTTCTCTGGGCGCCGGTTTTTGGCATCCTCTCCGACAAAATCAATCGCCTGACTGCAATGATTATTGCCTTCGGACTTGCGGCCATTGGCTACACTTGGCTCGGCACTCTCACGAATGTCGAATCGTTTTCGGAAACCATACCGGCATTGTTGTTTGTCGGCATCGGCCAATCCAGTACCGCACTCGCCTCTACCGTAATGCTAGGTCAGGAATCGCCGGTTAAATACCGCGGCTCCGTGTTTGGCATGCAAAACTTTTTTGGCGCATTGGGTATTTTATTTATCTCATCGACCGGCGGCTATATGTTCGATCTGATTGGCCCCGGTACACCGTTT
>JAQWPD010000045.1 GCA_029245525.1 Gammaproteobacteria bacterium
CCGCTTAGTCGCGGAGCAATTCACCGCGTAAGTCACCGTGAATCATGGCCTGGTATTTGTCGTTTTGCAGCAGTGAATGGGGATAGCCGAGCTTCAATGGGTTTAATGCGTCCAGGCGATCAATCTGCTCACTGCTTAACCGAACATCGACACTGCGGAGGTTCTCACGCAGCTGCTCGGGCTTCTTCGCACCGACAATAGGAATTACCGGTCCCGCAGGGCGCTGTAAAAGCCACGCTAGCGCTAACTGCGCGCTGCTAACCCCCATCTCAGCTGCCAGCTCGCCGACTTCACGAGCGATTGCCAGCCGTTCATCGACCAGAAATGAGCCCCCCCAAGGGGAGTTTTTTAGTCGGGAGTCACTCAGGTCAACCGAACCCTCAGGCGCGGTAAATTTGCCACTCAGAAGGCCTCCGGCTAACGGACTCCAGGCAAGAATCGCCATATCATGGGCTTTAGCCAGATCAAAATAATCCGCCTCAATACCGCGCTCAACCAGACTGTAATGGAGCTGCATGGCGGTGAACGGGGTCATATTGCGTTCGCGCGCCAAACTGTTGGCTTCGGCAATGTACCAAGCGGGCGCATTTGATATGCCGATGTGCAGAATCTTGCCGGCCCTCACCATGTCATCCAGCGCACGCATCACCTCACCCACCGGCGTAACCTGATCCCAGCCGTGCACCCAATACAGGTCAATAAAATCGGTATTCAGCCTCTGCAGACTCATCTCCAGCGCCTGAGTAAGGTTTTTGCGATGATTCCCACCGGCGTTCAAACGGGCAGCATCAGTGGTCATGCTGTACTTACTGGCCACGACCAGATCCGCGCGATTTGCGCCGATAAATTTGGCGAGCATGCGTTCACTGCTGCCCAGCGTGTAGATATTTGCCGTATCAATGAAATTACCGCCTTCCTCAAGATAGGCGTCGTACACCGCTTTACTGACCTCTTCTGAGGCGCCAATACCTGTTTCTTCACCAAAGGTCATCGCGCCAAGAGAGAGCTCAGAAACACGCAAAGAGCTTCGACCTAATAGTCTATATTTCATTTGGTTACGCCACCTTTATACAAAACTACTTAAAAAATATTCGCGTGTATTGCTATTGAGGCATGACGGTTTAATCACTACCATCATGCGGAATATGACTTTATCAATTTTACTTAATTAGGCATCATAAACACCATACCGGATAACGGTTAACCAAAAAACTCAGCAATTTACCGACAAGCAGATACGAGGGATATATGGACCAGGAAACAACCAAGAACGCCGACGCCCCATCGAGCCTTGGCATAGACATCAGCAATATTGACCCGAGCAAGCTTGATGTCAATACGATAATGGAGACAGCATCCACTCTCGGCACAGAACTCGGCATTAAGGTGTTAACAGCTGCCGCAATCTTTTTCATCGGTCGTTGGATAGCTCATGCACTAGTTAATGCCTCACGCAAAGCTATGGCGCGAATGAAAATCGAGCCCACTCTGGAAAAGTTCCTCTCCAACATCCTTCATGCAGCACTATTAATTGTGGTGGTCATCACCACCATTGGGGCAATGGGCGTACAAACCACCTCGCTGCTGGCAGTACTTGGTGCCGCGGGCCTCGCTATCGGTCTGGCACTGCAGGGCTCGCTATCAAACTTCGCTTCCGGCGTTTTGATTGTTGCATTCCGGCCTTATAAAGTTGGCGATTTTATTGAGGGTGGCGGCGTATCCGGCAGCGTTGAAGAAGTCCAGATATTTACTACCGTGCTGAAAACACCGGATAACAAGCAAATTATCGTACCCAATAGCCAGATCATGAACGGCACAATCACTAACTTTTCAACTCATGATATTCGGCGCGTCGATTTAGTCGTGGGTTGCGGTTATGACGATAATCTCGACACGGTATACAGCGTGCTGAAAGATATTGTCGATAATCACCCCTTGATCATACAGGACCCTGCCCCCGGAGTAGATTTGAATACTCTCGCGGACAGCAGCGTGAACTTCAATGTGCGTCCCTGGTGCAAGAGCAGCGACTACTGGACGGTGTACAATCAGGTCACAGAGCAGGTTAAGCGTCAGTTTGACGAGAAGGGGCTCAATATTCCCTACCCCCAGACAGACGTGCATGTTTACAAGCATGACTGAACATTAATTCAATACCCAATACAAAAAGCCCCGTATACGGGGCTTTTTTTGTCATACAAACCGCTTAGCGTGCCTCGAGTTGAGCCGGTTGCCGAGGCTTGTGTTTCTTTTAAACAATCTCTTATAAAAAATCCGACTACTTTGTTTGACGCAGCAAATACTCAACAATCATATCGTCTCTCTCTTCGCTCATTTCGTAGCCTATCATCGGCGGATAACGCATACGATTGCCGGGCACCATCTCATGCGGGGCCGCGATAAACGCCTTCATAAGCTCAGGCGTCCAAACCACGCCCGGCTGCTGAAATTCCATAAACGCATCGGAGTAAGGAAAATTTGACACCACGGCAATCGGTTGGCCAAAAATTCGATTTAAGTTGGGGCCTACGCGGTGGTCACCATTGGCTTCGAGAGTGTGACAAAAGCGGCACCACTGAAAAGCCTCTGCCTGAGAGGTTAGTTCTGCATCGCTAATCACGGGTAGCTCAACGGCATAGTAATCCGTTGTATCGGCACCCACTTTTAGGCGCTCTATCTCTGCATCAGACACCACCACATCGGTGTGAAAAGGCGTTACACCAAACCACAGGTACGGAAAATACAAAGCCAAGGCCAGAAAAGCACCCAATATGGCCACATGAAAAACTCTTGTTCCAATCGATACGTTCACGTGAGGCACTCCTATACCAGCTCGCCAGGGAACAGGCGACGCCAGCCAGCTTTATATTTAATGTGTTGCCAGATCCCCACAGCCATCCATAGCGACATCAGCATCAGGTAATAGAAGGCCAAAGCACTATGCGGATAGCCCGACAGTAGGCGCAGGCTTTCCGACGTTGCAACCAGCTGCGGTACATGCCAGCCGAACAGCACGATATCTCTGCCTTCACCCCAGGCATAGAACGTACCAATGACGAATTCAATGGCAAACGTAAAGATCAGCACAAATAAAATCATGCGGCCAAATGCAAAAGATGCTGCGGGAACACCCTCAGGAGGTGTGGGCGCCGGTCCTTTAACAAACCAGTAGACCCTGATCCAGCATAAAACGCCCACGATAAGGCCGATGCTATCGTGCATCATTTGCAAGAACTCGCGCTCACCCAGCGGTGTTCTCGGCAGATTAATGATGTTAAAAAAAAGAATAAAAAAGGTGATAAAAATCGCCCAGCCTAGTTTGGTCGCGAATGGATCCTGGCGACCTGCTGCCAATTGTTGCGTCATTATCTGTCCTTATTAAGAGTTCTTGCCCTACGAAACTGCAGATAGACGGTGCAGTTTATCCGAGCTTCGATGAATTTACAGCCATAAAAGGCCGCTAAAGAGTTAACGCCCCTCTATCAAGCCAACACTGGCCCCGATTGTGCGTACTGATACGAGAGGGTAAACAGCCCGAACCGCAGCTGAAACGGCCAGCAAAAAGCCTTTGCGGTAGCCCTTTTATGCACCTTATAATTGATTTAGGCCTCTCGAGCAATTGAATAACGGCAGCTGCGCGGCATTATCGGTGACACGGCCCCGCGTTACAAATGCTTCTAGCGCAATCCGCCAGGGCGGGCCAATACAGTTGAGGGTATGAATAAAATGGCTAATTGCTGGAAGTGCTTCGTCTTTGTATTGATCGCAATGGGCACAGCGATGCTGAGCTTAGGCTGCTCGGAAAAGTCAAAGGTCGTTCCAGTTGGGTCACCGCCGGGTACATCAGTCACGTACAGCAATGAGATTCAGCCGCTGTTTGATAACCGCTGCATAGCATGCCACGGCTGTATTGGATCGGCGTGCAATGTAAAGCTCTCCTCTTTCCGAGGGGTCGAGCGCGGTGGCTTCGGCGAAAATCCTTATGCCATGCGTTTTGACGCGGCGCCACGCACTGGAATGGACGTCCATGCAACCACTGAGGAATGGCGCAACGTTGGCTTCTACCCAATAGTATCGCGCGGCAAAAATGCCGCTGAAAACCGGGCCGGCTCGATGATCTCCCAACTGGTGACTGCGGGGCATAAAAGCAATCAGCCGGGCTTTTCCCGACAAGCACTGATGGCCTCTTATAAAGACCGTTATAAGCATTCCTGTCCCAGCACCGCGGAGGCATTAAAGGTCCACCTGGCTGCCAATCCAGCAGAAGGCATGCCCTATGGGCTGCCGGCGCTCAGTGATGCACAATTGGATCATATTGACCAGTGGGTCTTAGCCGGATCACCCGGCCCTACCGAAGCCGAGCTGGCGAAGGCCTCAACGCTGGCTAACCCGGAGGCGGTTGCCCGTTGGGAGAGCTTTTTTAATCAAGCCGATGCACAGCATCAGCTGGTCTCACGTTATATTTTTGATCACGTCTATCTGTCAACACTCGCGCTGGATGAAAGCCCAGGCGAACTGTTTAAGCTGGTGCGGTCCAAAACCGCCGGAAACTCGGTTGCCGAGGCTGCCGCCGGAAAGGCCACACCCAAGGTAGAGGTGATTGACACACCGAAGCCTTACGACAATCCAATGGTCTATGCAGGGGTTGAGCAATTCTACTACCGGCTGCAGAAGGTGACCTTTAAACCCGTTCAGAAGAATCATTTTGTCTGGCAGCTGGGACAAGATGACGTTGCTCATTTGGAATCGGTCTTTTTTGACAGAAAGTGGACGCAGGACGAGAACTTTAGCGCGCCCTGGGATGTCGGCAATCCTTTCGCCATGTATCAAGCTATCCCGGCGAAGTCGCGCTATCTGTTCCTGATTGAGAACTCGGCGATTATCGTCGGCGGCATTACGTCGGGCCCTGTTTGTCTGGGACAGACCGCCACTTACGCGGTCAAAGACCAATTCTGGGTTTATTTCATGGATCCGGATCACGATGTGTCGGTGCTGGATCCGCAATTGGGGCTGGGCAGTTGGGACGCGCTAATGGATCGGTCGCCGGTCGGCAATGAGCGCTATGATGTCGCGTACGGTAACGCGGTAAAAAGCCTATTCCCGCAAGGCTATACAATCGATGCGCTTTGGGACGGCAACAAAACAAACAAGAATGCCTGGCTCACTATTCTTCGGCATGAAAGCAATACCTGGGTCATGACTGGCAGACAAGGCGGCATTCCGCGGAGTCAGTGGGTCATGGGCTTCAGTGGTTTTGAACGCATCTACTATGACACCGTGGCGCATTTTGAGTATTGGGGCGGCGATGCAGGAAAGCTGGAGACCGTCGGTTTTTTCAACTTCTTACGGCAGGAGTTTGAAGATGATTTTCTGTTATTTTTGCCTGCGGATGTCCGCGTAAAGATCCGACAGGAATGGAGTAAAGGCATTGGCGATGTTGGCTTACACCTGACCAGTTTCGCAGCAAAAGACCAGCCTTCGCCTATTAAGAATAACGATCCCGGTCATCCGCTTGTCGGCGTAGTGAGTAATATCGAGGCGCACATGGGCCCAATCGTCAGCGGACCTGTCGATCACCTCAACCCATGGGTCAAGCAGCCCTACCCACTGGAGAAAGGCATTGCCAACTTCGACGAGTGGACCCAGGCCATTGCAATGATGACCGTCACCACCGACTATCAGTTCCCCCGCTACCTGCCTAGCCTGACTGTTATGCGGGTTAAAAAGGGAACCGAGTCTCGGCTGTATAGCTTAGTTGCGAACCGCGTCTACGAAACTCAATACACAATTCTCTTTCAAAATGGTGAGGCACTCCCCGACCTCGATACGATGAGCGTCTACCCCGATGTGGTGGGCGGATTCCCCAATCTCTTCATGGAGATTGATATTGAGCAAGGGCCCGCTTTTATTCAGGAGCTGCAAAATATCGGATCGCTGGCTGACTTTCTGGAGTTTAGAGATCGCTACGCGGTACTTCGCAACCAAGACAACTTCTGGGCCACCTACGACTGGTTTAATGACTGGAACTTCACCAATAGAAAGCAGGATGCCGGTGTGTTGGACCTGTCGTATTACGACCTCTTCGACTCAGTGTATTGATCAGGCTCTGCAGACCTTAACTCGCAGCGCCTAAACGCAAAGATCAATGCAGCGGGCTTAGCCACCGCGCCTCTAAGGTGCGTATGGGCTTGATAGCCGGGGTAAGTAAACCAGAAAAGTCGAACGCAACAATGTGTAACTTTTTCGCGCTAGGGCTTGGCAAATCCACCTAACGGGCATATGATCATCCGCCTAACGGACATTTTTTACTGAGTCTTAAAACAGCATGCAGCTGCGGCCACGCTATATTCCCGATCTACTCGCTGTCTTTAAACTATTTTATTCAAATAATTCAAGAAGTTAGCTATGAGCTCTACCCGACCTATTCGTGCCCTGCTTCGCGGGCTTGAAGTACTCCATGTCTTAAACCGCCACAATGGCGCGACGGTTTCGGAAGTCGCCAGCGCGATTGATTTACCGCGAACCACAACCTA
>JAQWPD010000058.1 GCA_029245525.1 Gammaproteobacteria bacterium
GCGCTCGGTGAAGGCAAGATTATTGATGACTGCGTGCAGTGCCCTTATCACGGCTGGCGTTACAACAGCGCGGGAGAGTGCGTGCTTATCCCTGCCCTGCCCGATGACAAGCCGCCGGCCAGAGCAAAAGTGGATTCGTACCCGGTAGAAGAGCGCTACGGTATTGTGTTCGCCTTCCTCGGTAACTTGCCTGAGGACCAGCGCCCACCGTTGTTTGAAATTGAAGAATTTATGGCGGATGACTGGCGTGCTAATGAGGTGGTGGTTTTTGACGTTGATTACTACTATGAACGCTCAATAGAAAATGGTCTTGATCCGGCACATAATGAATTCGTACACCCGAAACAGGGTAACCCGGGCATGAAGCTGGATTTCAAAAAAACACCCATTACTATTGATTTGATGGGTGACTTCGGTAGCGGCTTTATGATGCCCTTCAGCCTCGCAGCTCCGAAAAATGCCGCAATGAGCCAAGAAATGCTCGAGCGCGAAGACGTGGTCTCTGCCGGCTCTGGTCATTTTGGCCCCAATGTTCTCATCACCTGGCTGCACTTCAGCGAAAAGAATAAGTTTCATCAATACTTCTTTGAAGCGCCGATTGATGAGAAGCGCACCCGTATTTTCTTTGTCAACATGCGGCACTTCATGCTAGACCCGGCCATGGACCAGCGCATCATGGATGTGAACATGGAGATCGCACAGGAAGATATCGATGTCCTGGTTAAACTTAATCCAATACGTACGCCCGAAACCACCACCAAGGAACTGCTAATTGCTACTGACACACCGGTGGTGAAATTCCGCGAATTCCTTAAAGACTGGGAGGGTCGTGGCTGGCGTATTAACCAAGAACAGCTCATTAAGCAGCGCGGTAACATTGCGTCGGCTATTCCGTCTCCCGCACGAACCCAAAGTAAAAACTGGGTGCTTGATGAGGTTGCGACTCTATAACCGCAGTCACCACTAACGCCTCAGGCTTACCCGGACTGCAAATGCAGACCGGGTATCGATATCTGAAATTGTCAGATGGCCATCGCCGTCTGTATCAGGCGCTAAGCTTGCGCCGAAACCCCAATAGAGCCAGAGCTGATGCAAATAACCACGCGGCCGCTGGCACAGGCACAACCGTCAGACTATCCATCGCGAAATACGTTGGCGTATTCACGCCAAACAAGCCGCTATCGGATGAGTCCATAGCAAAGCTCATGCCGTAAACCTCACCCAGACCTGTGAGATCAAACCATTCCCAGGTATTGATAACATTATCGTCTTCAGCCAGAAAAATTTCTAAGCTGCTAACGGTTTCACCACCAGCGCCCAAACCCGAGATAATCAGCTTATAAAAATCATCGTCACCAAAAGGGCCTTTCACAAAAGCGGGGTCATTCCCATCATCGCCATTAGCCATTGCCAGGTAGCTATAGGTGGTATTGGTAAAGTAACTGCCCTGTACGGTGCGCACACCGCCAAAGTCAACGGCTAACGGAGTGCCTGAGTAGGTATCAAGATAACCCACAGCGTAGTTATCCTGACCAGCACCCACACCATCACCGGTGATGGCACTCTGATCATTTGAGTAGCCCGACGTGGTCGTATCCGTTTTATTTGAGTAGGTAAAACCGCTCCAGCAACAACCGTAGTTGTATCCGTAAAGAAAGTCTGCACCGCTGCTGCTCCAATTCACCGTGGAATTGTTATTAAAAGCACTGTCCGCACCTAGGGCATTGTCATCAAAATCAATTACCGCCGACTGAGCACTCGCCATCATCAACAGCACGACCGCCGCACCCATGTATATTTTTTTCATCGTAAGCCTCATGTATCAATTGTTAGTGTTATTTATTAAATCGTATAGAACCGGGGCTAATGGCAAGCGCCATCGTCGCATTCGCCTGTGCTGATAAAGTCAGTGGCACTGAATGCCTCACCGCCCAGCGTTTCACCCAGCAGCACTGTGCTAACGTCTTCACAGGCGATGCCTGTATCCTGTGTTCTGAAACCAAAACTCATATCTGTGAGGCCATCGCCGTCTGTATCAACAGCGAATGGTGTGCTGACATTAGCTGCATCGGTATAACCAAAACGCAAGCTCGCTGGGTTAATCTGAGTGGCGTCAAAATTTTGCGCGTCGCCATCGGCAATGCTGCTGCTCAGCACGGCTACCGGGATAACCGCGGTCGAATCCGGGTCGATGGTGTTATTGGGGTCAAAAGGAACCACATCCATTTGCACAAGCAGCAACTGATTAATCACACCAATAGCGTCGAGATCAAAACCAGCACTGCTGATTGTCGGATAAGGATCATAGACAGCTGCCGGCGCGGCATTAATTGCATCAACGACGTAGGCCGGCAACTGAGCCACCGTAATACCCGCCCAATCGGCAACCGCCTGAAGACTGATGCTGTTGTCGGCTAAACCATCGCCTATGACATCGATCAATCGCACGTAAGCAACATTATTAAGGTCTATCAGTGGATTGCCGCTCAGCTGACTCAGGTCGAATGGCGTGCCATAGCCGGCACGATACTTACCGGCCAACTGCTCAATATCGCTGGGGTCGCTGCTACCAAAAACACCTACCGGTGCGGGCACCAATGAGAACGCCAGAAATTGCACAAAATTTACCCCATCGGATGACACTTCTACCTTTGCCAATTCTAAAAACGTATTACTAAAGGCGTTCTCAAACACCGCAAAATCATAGCCGGCCCCATCAACAATCGGCGGATCAAAACTCAGCACAATAGAACCTCCGCGACCCAGTGATACGATGTCAAACACCGAGCCCTCACTATTGCCATTGGAGTTACCGGGAGCTCCTAATGCTTTTTGCGGCGTTTGAAAGGTAAGGTCAACATCTGTTCCGGGTGCGTAGCTTTGATAACCGCTCGCCCAATCGACAATTGATGCGTCATTTGCTGGCACCGCGGTGCTGCTCTGGCTGCCAGGTGCGGCGCCGAAGATACCTGCCAATGCCCATGCTGGAAAAACCATCAGTATCACTGTCAATAAAAATTTTTTAGATTGCATATCAATACTCTTAGACCACCCATTGATGACGCTGCCTATCAACGTCGACTTCGCGACTTGACTCGCTCTCTTAACCTAGTCAGACCCCATGCGATAATTTATACCAAGGTAATAATTTCTATCGGGCATGGGGTAAAAATTCTGGCTGTACACAGACGCTGAATAGACCTCATTCAAAAGATTGTCAATACCGGCATAGATCTGCATAAAATCCAGCTGGTAGCTAACCTTCATATCGACTAAGTAATACGCGGCCACTTTATCGCTCGCCTTATTGCTAAAGTCGTTGCCATCAAAACGACTGCCCACATAGTTGCCCTGGGCAATCACAACCCAATCGCTGGCAAACTCCCACTCCACACCGAGTGCTGCAGTCCACTTCGGCACCATCGGCACATAGGTTTTGGTCTCAGCAAAGCGTGCATTCATATAACCGGCATTGGCATTAAAGCTTAGCGTGTCCGTGGTATACCAGCGCACATCGGTTTCTGCGCCCTTGCGCTTAGTCGGCTGATCGGCATTGCGATTTAACTGCCTTGTCGGATTAAGCGGATCGATGCCGTACAAGATTTCGTTTTTGGTTTCGCTGTAGAACGCCGAAAACGAAAATTCCACTGCTCTGCCCCATAACTGACGAACGCCGGCATCCCAATGATTCGCCGACTGTGGGCGCAAATCATCATCAGCTACCACCAGATCATCAACATTCGGATTACGGAAGCTTTGCGCGAAAGACACATACCAGTTGCTGCTGTCGGTGGGGGTATAGACCAAACCTGCTTCACCCACATTATTGCGCCAGCTATCACGAGTTTCAAAAATAGGCGTGCATTGCTGAAAAGGTTTAAACCCGGTGCAGATTTCGCCGACTGTTTTCTGATGGCCTTTGCTCACAAAGCTATCCTGCCGATAGCCCGCGGAAAATATTAGGTCATCTCGCAAGTGAAGGTCGGCAGCAGTGAACCAGGCCTGTTGACGAATCTGGCCCCGCTTGGGTTCCGTCGTCGGGTTACCGGACTCACGAGAGTAGTCCGTATTGGCCAAATCAAAGCCCAGGGCAAAGGCATGCTGTTGGCCAAATAACTCAAAGTCCTTTTCGTATTTAGCATCAACCGCCTCACGATCTTCCCGAATAATGTCATAGGGTGCATCTGGCCCAACTGGACCCAGACGATAAGGATTTTTTCGGTCGCGTGTCTGCATTGAGAGGAGAAACTCTCCAGTTGCGAAATTGCCGGCCGTCAGGTCAAGACGCAACCGATCATCATCGGTACTGCCGTTTGCGTATGGGGTAGAGGCCGCACGACGGTCAGCATCAGAGCCTTCGTATTGAGCTTTACTCACAGGGCCGGGGAAACCAAATTCATCACGATGCAAAACACCGCCTAACGAAATGCCAAACCAATCCGACGGATTAAAACCAATACGCGCGGCAAGGTCTTTCTTCTGCAGCTGACTGTTGTCTCGGTAACCATCGGAATCATAAAACACGACATCACCGATAAATGACCATCGATCATTGCTCCAAGAACCACCCACGCCAGCATCCCAGGTGCCGTAACTGCCGGTGCGCAACCGTGCATTGGCATTGATACCTGCTGCATCGCCGCCTGCCCTGCGGGTAATTATGTTAATAACGCCGCCCACCGCACCATTACCGTAACGCAC
>JAQWPD010000080.1 GCA_029245525.1 Gammaproteobacteria bacterium
CGTTCATCAACTGTATCTACCGGCAAATCATACCTGTCGGCCAATGTTGTCGCGAACTCTTTTGCTCTAACCGACATCGCTGATTCCGTCCCGTCCATATTATAGGGCATGCCGACAACCAGCAGGTCTGGCAGCCACTCATTAATGATGCTATCCAGCTGCGCCCATTTTGGAACACCATTATCGGCTTGCAGGGTAGTAATGCGGGAGCTGGTGCCGGCAACAACCGAGCCGCTGGCAATGCCGATTCGCCTTCCGCCGAAGTCGATGGCAAGAATAGCTTTAGGTGTGTTCACGCGTGTCCTGCTTCGGGGCTGATGGCGGCAGGATCAACGCCTAAAAGTCTTGCTGAGGCAGCCCACCTGTCTGGCAGGGGCACTTCGAAGAGGATCTGCGGAGTAGCCTCAACGCTCAGCCAGGCATTACTGACTATTTCTGTCTCCAGTTGACCGGCCTCCCAGCCGGCGTAACCCAGCACAAACAGCATATCGCCCGGCCCATTGCCATTGGCCAGCGCAGTTAGGATGTCGGGTGACGTGGTGACGCTAATGCCATCGTCAAAACGTGCCGTGCTATCCCATTTTGGTAATTCGGAGGGTTCAGTGGGGTGCAGCAAAAACCCCCGTTCTGGCTGTACAGGGCCACCCGACATTACGGGCTGAGCGTTAAGCTGAGGGTCACTGCTGGTTATTTTAAGTTGTTCAAGGATATCGCCCATGTCGAGTTCGATAGGCCGGTTGATGATGAGCCCGAAAGCGCCTTCTGAATTGTGCTCAAGCAAATAGGTGACGGTGTGGTCGAAATTGGGATCATCTAGCCCAGGCATGGCGATCAGCAAGTGTCCGCGAAGATTGTGACCCGTATTCATGGGCTCATTGTCGCACGCCACCGTAAAATAGTCTTACTCGCTAACAGACAGCTTGGCGCCCGGCATGTCACCGGCGAAATACCACTCGTAGGAGAATCGCAGCACATCGAAGTCGCGGCTGAGGTGCTGGGGAAATGGGTCAAATGGCGCTGCCATGCGGAGGATACTGACAGCAGCCTGGTCAAGCTTTTTTTGGCCGGAAGAGCGCAACAAAATAACTTCGGCAATCTCGCCATTGGCAGCGACAGCAACTTCCAGCACTGGATTGCGGATGGCGCCGCTGTTGTCAGGAAAGTTCAAGGTACCAACCCGTTCGATCTTGCGTTTCCAGCCTTCCATATAGGTTGCAATGCGCGACTCGCGGGTGTTTGCACTAATAAGTAGCTCTCGCGAGTTATTACTGCGTATGAGCGTTTTTTCGCTGGGCTCGGCAATAATCTCGGTGGGGTTGCTATCGCCGCTTAAGCCTTGGCGCAATTGTTCTATTGTTTGTGGATCGGATTTGATTTCGCTGGGTTTTGCTGCGTCGTTTCGATCGGCGAACAGCAGCATATTTTGGTCGTCCTTTTGCCGAAGCGGGTCAATTGCTATTTCAGCGCCATCGCGAGGTTGACCAGCGCGTGATGTATCGCCGGTCTCGCCATAAGCAATGCTGACGGGCACGTCGTCATTAATGTTGCCGGTGCCGAGTAAGCTGCGTGCTGCGAGCAGTTCAGCATCGGTGGGCGCACGTTGATATCGGTAGTCTCCGACCACGATGACCACCTCGAGAGACGTTGACTCGTCGGCATCTGTGGGCGGATCACCCGCAGTAAAGGACACTCCCATGATCAGGACACCATGGAACAGCACCGCAAGAAGCAAGGTTGCCGCTAAGTAGTCGGAGCCGGCTTTGCGGTTAGTCCGTGTCGGCGGCAGAGCGTCAGCGGCTGCTTGATGAGGGTTCATCAGATCTTTGCGATCATTTTATGGCCTATTAATCGGTCGCTTAAGGTTTTTCATCACGGTGTTAATTATCGCTGCGCTGCTGCAACAGGTCTTCGATATGAGCCATTAGCGTTGCGGCAACGTCAACATCGCCATACTTTTTGAGCTCCCGAATGCCTGTCGGGCTCGTGACATTGACCTCAGTTAGGTAATCCCCGATAACATCGATACCGGCAAACACAATGCCGCGCTCTCGCAACACGGGCCCAACTTGCTGGCAGATCCAATGGTCGCGATCGGTTAACGGCCGTATATCAGGTTTGGCCCCAGCAACTAGGTTACCGCGGTTGTCATCGGCGGATGGGACTCGCGCGACCACCTTTGCGACCGGTTCCCCGCCAACGAGGATTATGCGTTTATCCCCATGCGAAATTTCCGGGATATACCCCTGACAGATCGCGTAATGGCTCCCATAGTCTGTCAATGTCTCGAAAATCACATTGGCATTCAGGTCCCCTTCCCGGATGACAAAAATAGATTGTCCACCCATGCCATGCAGCGGTTTTACTACTGCCCGCCCATGTTGATGCAGGAATTTGCGCATATCGTTCATAGAACGCGTAATAAGGGTATCGGGGCAGCATTGGGGAAACCACGCGGTGAAGGCTTTTTCATTCATGTCGCGCAGGCTCTGTGGCTTGTTGACGATCAGCACGCCTTCCGCCTCTGCGCGCTCCAGAATATAGGTGGCGTAGATGTACTCCATGTCAAACGGGGGGTCTTTTCGCATAAGCAGCACATCCATCTCTGAAAGCGCTATGTCATGGGCGGCACCCAAATTAAACCATTGATTATTATTATCTTTCACGCTAAGTGAGCGTGCCGATCCACGGGCTTGGCCATTGCTGATACGGAGGTCATGGAGCTCGAAGTAGCTGATTTTCCAGCCCCTGTGCTGCGCCTCCAGTAGCATGGCCAGTGAGCTGTCTTTGGCTGGCGTAATGCCATCGATCGGGTCCATCACAATACCGAGATGAAGTTCACTCATTTGGGTCTCCGGGCTGGGTAAACTGTAACCTTGAAATGATGCCATAACAGACGGTGTTTCTGGTGAAATATGAGTGTTTGCCGAGTATCATCGGTACAGTTCTGATAAAAGCTTTCCTTCGGGTTATAGCAACAGCCTGTTCGCGAACTTTTGCTCCCAGGTGTTTTGCGGGTGTCAGCGCAGGCGTTGTTGAGAAGCTAAGACGGTCATCATTGTTAGATGTGATCGCACCCGCTCGTGGCAGCGTTGTTACCATTATGTTAAAACTCAGCGTGGGAACTAATTTTTTGCCTAATAATTTTTGCTTAGTGCAGGGAGATGTCTGTGAGCGATAGCCCCGGTCGGGATCTCAATGGCCTGAAAATTCTGGTCATAGATGACAGTAAAACGATTCGCAGAACGGCAGAAACCTTGTTGTCCAAGGAAGGGTGCACAGTGTTTACGGCTGTTGATGGCTTTGATGCCTTGTCTAAAATTGCTGACCACAACCCTGATCTGATTTTTGTGGACATTATGATGCCGCGTCTTGATGGCTATCAGACCTGCTCGCTGATTAAGCACAATCGTGACTTTAAAAACACGCCCGTCATTATGTTGTCTAGTAAGGACGGATTATTTGACCGTGCGCGCGGACGCATTGTGGGTTCGGAACAATACCTAACCAAACCGTTTACTCGTGATGAGCTCTTAGGAGCGATTACTAGTCAGGTTTCAGGGTGAGTTAAGCAATGGCTCTAATACTAGTTGTCGATGATTCACCGGTTGAGCAGCACGTTTATTCGCAGGCGCTTAAGCAGAGAGGCTATGAGACGATAACGGCCAATGATGGAGAAGAGGCTGTTTCTATGGCCCGTGACAAAAAGCCTGATCTCATAATCATGGACGTCGTTATGCCTGGTATGAATGGTTTCCAAGCCACTCGTAAACTGCGAAAGCACCCTGATACATCGGCTATTCCGGTCATTATTATCAGTACCAAAAATCAAGAAACCGACAAAATTTGGGCCTTACGTCAGGGCGCTGTTGAGTACCTGGTTAAGCCGGTAAAAGCCGATGCTTTGGCTGAAGCAGTAGGGGCACAATTGCCAGCATGAACGCTCCCGTAGAAACAGACTTACGCGCTCTTGCCGATAAACCATTTGAGCTGCTTCAGGCAATTGAGCGCCGTTGTCTTGAATTGGCTCGTGTTGGCAGTGCTGATGGTGGCGAATCATCAGAGTGGGTTGGCATTGGTTTTAAGTTAGGCGAAGAAGCCATGCTTGTTATGCGCGACGATATTCGTGAAGTCATGATGTTGCCCGATAGTATGTCGCGTGTTCCTGGCGCCAAGCCATGGGTTAGAGGTTTGGCTAATCTTCGCGGGCATTTGTTACCAATCGTTGATTTGCGCCAGTATCTCGGCGGAGGCGTTACCAAAGAGTCGCGCACAGCCCGCGTGCTTGTTCTTAATAGTCGGGAATTCCCCGTTGGTGTTCTGGTGGACGAGGTATACGGGTTCCGTCGGTTTTTAAACAGCGAGTTTTCTGTCGATATACCGCAGATGGCTATTAGCTGTGAGGGTTATCTTGCTGGTGCATTTGCCAGAAGCAATGATTTTTGGCCCGTGTTCAGTATGTCCGCATTATTAGCGACACAAGATTTTCAGCATGCCGGTGAGCAATAGCTGAGACGTAATAGATAGTGGCTTGTCCGTCAGGTCGCTGGAGAGAGTGAATGGCTGAGAAAACCAGTGATGGAAAGTTTGTCCCGGTATTGGCTTTACTGGTGCTGCTGCTGCTCGGAGTTTCGGCAGGCTGGATCTGGATGCTGGAGTCGCAGAAACCTGCAGCGCCTGAGGAGACTGCGCTAAGCCGATTCGCGCTAGCCCAGAACGTCAGTATTGAGGTCTCCGAGGCGCTTCAGGGAAAAGCTGATTCGTTCCGCAATCTTTCGGCATTGCAGCTTTCGGTATCGCAATCGGGAGCGGCCTCGATGAATGCTATTCGTATAGCGCTGCCTATGGTGTTAGCGGCTGAGAGCGACCTGCAAAGCCTCCAGCGTTCTGGTCAGCGAGTCGCGGTATTGCTTCCGGCGTTTGTCGACGCCGTCTATAAGCTCGAAGGGCAGTTAGCCTTGCAGCGACAGCCGACCGCAGTTGCCCATCTGGGGCGTCTGCGCTTGCTAGGCCAGTTGATGGCTAATGATCTTTCCGCGCTCGCACGCGGCGATGGCGATGCAACTGACTTAATCCAACGTGCTACCAACACCGAGATGGAGCTGTCGCAAATTATCACGGGGTTACTTATCGGCGATCCAAAATTGGTAATTCAGCAGATTACTGATGTGGGTGCACAAGCTACGGTCAATGAGTTGTCCGCGATTAGTGAACAGCTTTCGTTAGAGTTGAGCGATATTGTTGATTCGTCACAGCGCCTTGAGCCTGTTTTTGCAGCAGCAGCCGAGGCGAAATCCAGTGCGGCGGCGATGGGGAGCAAAGGGTCAACATCGACAGTGACAGCCGTCAATGGAGGCTTAGCCTCGGAACTTCTCCCGCCGCTGACGGTGCTCGGACTGGCCGCAGCATTGCTATTGATTATGCTTTTCTCTTACTTCCGCGGTGCTGGTCGGCGAGCAGTTACTGCTGAATTGGCAATGCAGGCTGGTCGTGATGAGGAAGCTATTCTGAGGATGCTTGATGAGCTAGGAAATCTTGCCGATGGCGACCTGACATCGCAGCTAACGGTAACCGAAGACATTACCGGCGCGATTGCAGATTCGATTAACTACGCGGTTGAAGCGCTGCGGGAGCTTGTGACCACAATTAAAGAAAGTACCATCATGGTTGATAGTGCTACCAAGCAATCAGAAGTGAGCGCCCGCCGATTGGATGAAACACAAGCGGGACAGTTGCGGCAGATTAAGCTTGCTTCTGAAGCCATTACCGCAATGAATGTCTCTATTGACGAGGTTTCGGGTGATGCCGAGCGTTCGGCTGATGTGGCACGTCATTCGGTCGATGTAGCGCATAAAGGTGGTGCTGCCGTGCGCCGCACTATTGAAGGCATGAATACCATTCGTGAGACGATCCAAGAGACATCTAAACGTATTAAACGCCTCGGTGAGAGTTCTCAGGAAATCGGTAACATCGTTGAGTTGATTAATGATATCGCCGAGCAAACCAATATTCTTGCGCTCAATGCATCAATTCAGGCGTCTATGGCTGGTGAGGCCGGTCGAGGTTTTGCGGTTGTTGCCGATGAGGTTCAAAGATTGGCTGAGCGATCGACTAATGCCACTAAGCAGATCGAAGTTTTGGTGCGGACAATTCAGTCAGATACCAATGAGGCTGTGGTATCGATGGAGCGCAGCACTACTGATGTGGTTGGTGGGGCATTGTTGGCGGAAAATGCTGGCGCTGCGCTTGAAGAAATTGAGCAGGTGTCAAATCAGATCGCCATGCTTGTGCAAAACATTTCTAACTCGGCACGCGAGCAGGCGGTTGCTGCGCAGGGCGTGAAAAAGAATATGGGCGAGTTGACTGAGATTGGTAATTCCACGGTTGAAAATGCCTCTTCAACCACCGACTCAATTAAGAAGCTGGGGCAGTTAGCAACACAGTTGCGTAAATCTGTAGCAGGTTTTCGATTGCCTGAGTCATTTTCAGAGACCGCTGTTCTCGAACGGGCAAATTTTGAAGGCTTGCAAACCAAAGATACTGTTACTGCTGAGCCAAAGGATGCTGATGTTATTGATCAGCATTCGGCATAAGCAATAACCAGGGATAGACGAAAGAGCTTATGAGCGCAGTAGTTTCAGAATCGCTGTCACTGATAAATCAAGAGTTGCTTGCGACCTTGGGAGAAGCGCGCCAGGTCCTTGAGACATATATTGACAGCGACGGTGGCGCTGTGGATCTAAGTATCTGCGCCGATGCGTTGCATAGTGCCGGTGGCGCCCTGCAGATGGCCGAGGCTAATGGCGCCAGCTTGCTTGCAGAAGAAATGGAGCTCACCTGTAGGTTGTTAATTGAGAATCAGCAGTCGGCTCCAACCGATCAGAGTATCGAGGCATTAACCCGCGCCATTGTTCAGTTGCCGGCTTATATTGAAACCCTCATGGCGGGCGGGAGCGATATAGCGCTGGTATTACTGCCATTGCTTAATGATCTGCGTGCAGCTCGGGGTCGGCCATTGCTCTCAGAAAGCACGCTGCTGCTACTAGATACTGGGGTCACCCGTGACCAAGTGGCCTCGTTAATTGTTCCAGCTCCCAACGGTGAGAATATCGCCGTATTGGCAAAATCATTACGCAGCCGCTTTCAGTTGGGTTTACTGGGTTGGATTAAAGGCGGCTCGGGCGGCGACGAGCTGAACAATATGCAGCAGGTTGCCACCGCCCTTGAGCAAGCTGCCAGTCTGCCCGATGTGCATCAACTGTGGTGGGTCGTTGGCGGTGTTATCGAGGCTCTGCTTGAAGGTGGGCTCGATACCGGGGTAGCGATAAAGCGATTAATGGGGCAGGTCGATCGCGAGATCAAGCGACTTGCCGTGGAAGGTGAATCTGCTTATAGCCAGAAAGCGCCGACCGAACTGCTGAATAACTTGCTGTATTACATTGCTCGCTCCACCTCTCAGACTGATCGGGTGGCTCAGATACGTGAGGCTTATAGCCTCATCGATCTGATTCCTGGTGATGAGCAGGTTGAGCAGTTGCGACAGATGCTGGCGGCGCCAAGTGCTAATTTAATCCGCACGGTCGCTGATGCTATTCGACAGGACTTGACCAATACAAAGGATGCTCTCGATATCTTTGCTCGCACGGGCATGGATAATGTTGCGGAGCTTGAGCTTCAGGTTGATATGTTACGCAAGATCAGCGATACGCTGGGCATGCTTGGTCTGGGGCGATTGCGCGAGAGTGTATTGGGACACAGCGATGAGCTTCGCGAGATAGTGCAGTCCGGAGTTGCGCCTGACGAAGGGCGACTGGTCGACCTCGCTGCCTCGTTATTGAGTGCTGAAGATGTACTCGATGCCGAGCTTATTGCGCTGGTTGAGCCGGTATCTGAGGCGGAACAGGCCGAGTCGGATGCTGATACTGACCTTAATTCAGACTTTCATCGTGTGACTCAGGCAGTGATGCGTGAATGTCTAGTCAATCTTACTCGCATCAAAGATGCTATGAGCGGCGTTATGGGTCAAACCGAAGAGCGCGCCGATCTTGTTGAGTTAGATGTATTGCTAAGTGGTATTAATTCGGGCTTTTCGATACTGGGCAAAGAGCGTGCGTTGGTTACGCTCGATAAGGTCGGCGGCCACATCCTCGGTTTTGTCCGGGACGGCAGCGATCATCTGCCGCTGGAGAATCTTAATCGGCTTGCCGATGCTATTGTCAGTCTCGAATACTACATGGAGACAATACAAAATGGCCGCAGCGAGCCCTTGTATATGCTCGAAAATGCAGATCGCTGTTTGGATGCAATAGCGGAAGCATCACTGACAACAACGACCCCCGAGTTTGAAGTTCCTCATGATGCAACTGTAAAGGTTGAAGCGGCTGATACGGCTGCGGCCGATAACCAACAAGCGCCGCTGATTGATTCTCTGCCGGAAGAGCAAGCGCCTATTCGCCAAACGATATCGGCTGCGCGTGCAGAGGTGCTCGATGTTCCGCAGTTGGCGGTGCTGCGCGCTGGTGATGCTGCCCCGGATCCAGAGCTGCTTGAGATATTTATTGAGGAAGCAAAGGAGTGTGTTGAGACAATTCAGCGGGAGTTCCCCCTCTGGGAAGCCGACACTTCAGCGGCCAACGCTTTGGTCACAGTAAGACGTTCATATCACACACTAAAAGGCAGCGGCCGAATGGTCGGGGCCGAGTTGATCGGCGAGTACTCGTGGTCGATTGAAGATTTACTGAACCGCATTATTAACAATACTCTTGTGCCTGAGTTGGAAGTCATAAACCTTTTGCACCAAGCAGTAGCGACAACGCCAGAGCTAATTGAGCAGCTGGAGGTCGGTTCGCCGCCTTCAACCAATATAAGCATCCTGATTGCAAATGCGCAGGGCTATGTCGATCAAGGCCTGAGTTATCAGCCGATGCCCCTGGTCGAAACTGAGCCTGAGGCAGATGATTTGCTGTCGCCCGACCTGACGCCGGATAAGTTGCAGCAGGCAGCAAATTCGGTGCCATCAATGGACCCAGTTCTGCTCGATATTCTGCGTAAGGAGAGCGCTACCCATTTGGCCACTTTGCGCAGTTATGTTGCTGATTGCCGCACTAGCGCGCCCCCGTTTTCAGTGACTAGAGAGTTGTATCGAGCAGCCCATACTTTGCAGGGCAGTCTTATGATGGCAGAGGCAGTGCCGGCTATTCCTGTTGCTGAAGCGCTGAACCAACTCGTACAGCATGCAGAAGAAAATCACTCCATGCTGGCTACAGATGCTCTAGATGCAATGGCTGATGCGGCAGATGCATTAGATCGGATTGTTGCCGCCTTAGATAGTACTAAAAGTTCGCTTGATGTTGATGCCGATGCCATTGTACAGCGCCTCAATCTTATTCATGCGGCCTTGCCATTGTTAACTGACCCACCTATTAAGGTGCCGGACGATCTCGATCGTGAGCTGTCTGCTGCAGCTGATGAGTCAGCTGTTGCTGATCCAAAATTTGCTGGTATTGATGTGCCGGCGATTGAATTTGATCCTGAAATAGCTGCGATCTTTGCAGAAGAGGCTGGCGAGATTTTGGACAGTTCGGATTCGAGCCTTGATCGTCTCAGTAATGATGTTGCGGATATTGGCGCGATTTCCGAGTTGCAACGTGATCTGCATACCTTAAAAGGCGGTGCGCGTATGGCCGGTATTGCCTCGATGGGTGATTTCAGTCATGAACTTGAAGAGTTCATCGATCGTTGTGTGGAAGACGCCTCGCCTATGACCGCTGAAGCAATTAGTCTATTGCAGCGCAGTTTTGATGACCTTCATCGTATGCTTGAGCAGGTGTCGGCCGGAAAGCTCGCGTCGCCTGATGCGGTTCTTGCAGAGGAATTGCAGCTGTCAATTAGGAGTGAGGTCGCGTCTGAATTTACGGATGAGGGGAAGGTCCTCTCGGAAGATATGCTTGTCCCGACGGATGCTGTAATACCTGCAGCTTCGGATCCTAAGCCAGCGGCCCCAGCATCGCAGTCATTCATATCTACTATCAACGATAAGCTTGGCGAGTTGGCACGCGACTTTAAATCTCCGGTTGTGCCAGATAATACCGATATTGTGAAGACGCTGGGCATTGCTGCCATGCCTTCTCTCGATAGTCTTATTCCTGCTGCTGAGCCCAAAGGTCCTGATGGGGAAGTGGAGCCTGTCGAAGCGCCGGGATCAGAATTTTCTGAGCCAGAGGTTCCCGATTTGGTTCCTTCTGAGCCTAAGTCTTTTGAACCAGAGATTGCTCCCTCGGCAGTTATCGAGGAGCCCGCTCGAGACTCTGCGGCAGCATCTTCCCGTGAATTTGTTCGTGTGGAATCCGGCGCGCTTGAAGAGATGCTAAATAGTGCCGGTGAGATAAGTATCTTCCATTCACGGCTGAACCAGCAGCTCGGCTCTATTCAATTCAATCTTGAAGAACTGGGCAGCACCGTCACCCGTTTGCGTGAACAATTGCGTGCGATGGATATTGAAACTGAAGCCCAGATCTTGAATCGCTACAAGCAAGAAGCAGACAACGAACAATTTGATCCGCTGGAAATGGACCGGTTTTCTACAATTCAGCAGCTATCACGTGCGCTGGCCGAATCGTCAAGTGATGTCAGCAGTATTAAAGACCTGTTACAGAATCTTTCCCGCGAAACTGAACTGCTATTGGGTCAGGAAGCGCGCACGGTTGCTGAGTTACAGGACAACCTTATGCGCACCCGCATGGTGCCATTCCAGCAGCATGTGCCTCGATTCTCGCGATTGGTCCGTCAGACCGCCAATGAAGAACGTAAGAAAGTTAACTTTATTGTTGAGGGTAGCAGCGGTGAGCTGGATCGTCAGGTTCTCGAGAAAATGCTGCCGCCTTTTGAACACATGCTTCGCAATGCCGTAGTTCATGGTATCGAGCCTCCGGAAGAGCGCCGCCGGCTCAACAAAGATGAAGCCGGCATTGTTAAAATCCGCTTGCGTCGCGAAGGGTCTGAGGTGCTGATAGAAGTCTCTGACGATGGTGCTGGGCTCAATGTTGATGAAATACGCAATCAGGCAAGCCGCAAGATTGATTTAAGTGATACCCAGGTGGTAAATGATGAAGCCGCCATGCGCCTTATTCTAAAAGCAGGTGTGACGACTGCTAAACAGTTGACCCAATATGCAGGTCGTGGCGTTGGCATGGACGTTGTCGTTAATGAAGTGGCAAAGCTTGGCGGTACATTGGGCATTGATTCTGAGCCGGGCCAGGGTTGCACATTCAAAATACGTTTGCCATACACGCTGGCAGTAGCGCAGGCGCTTATTGTGCAGGTCGCCAATGAAACCTATGCGTTGCCAATGCCTTCTATTGAAGGCGTAATTCGTGTTTCTCACGACGAGTTTGCCGGCTATCTTGAGAAGACAGCGCCTGTTATTGAGTATGGTGGAGTGGTGTATACGTTCCGGCATCTCGGTCAGTATCTTGGCCTAACTGACCTTGGAATGCCCCTGGATACGGAATCCGTATCGTTAATTCTGGTTAAAACGGAAGATGAAGCCGTTGCCTTGATTACAGATAAAACAGTGGATAGTCGAGAGATTGTTGTTAAGGCGCTTGGGGCACAGCTTGCTACTGTTCGCGGCGTGTCCGGCGCGACAATACTTGGTGACGGGCGTATCGTTATTATTCTCGATGTGACAGTGTTGGTTCGGTCAATGCCAATGAGCGAAGACAGCGCACCACTGGTGAGCGATATTCTGGCGCAACGAGTACCATTGGCGATGGTTGTTGATGACTCCATCACCATGCGCAGAGTGAGTCAACGATTGTTGGAGCGTCGAGGACTGCGCGTTGTGACGGCCAATGATGGTGTTGATGCACTGGAAAAAATGGAAGATGAAATTCCCGATATTGTATTGCTCGATATTGAGATGCCACGCATGGATGGCTACGAGTTTGCGAAGAATTTGCGCAACAATCCGGATACAAAAAAAGTGCCCATTATTATGATTACATCACGCAGTGGGGAAAAACATCGTGCCCGCGCAATTGAGCTTGGTGTGAATGATTATCTGGGTAAGCCTTATCAGGAGCAGGAGATGCTTGAGTCGGTGCGTATCTTGTTAGCTGATAAGGCGCCTGCGACGCTTTAGCTCTAAGACTCGGAGAGTTTTAACATGCAGTCGAATGATGAAATATACAGCCTGTTGGTGCCGTTGCATGGTGAGCGGGTCATCTTGCCTCGCGCCAGCGTGGCCGAAGTAGTCCGTTACGCAGAGCCGGAGCAATCCGAAGTTGGACCAGACTGGCTGCTGGGTAGGGTTGTGTGGCATGGCAAACCTATTCCTCTGCTCTCATTTGAGAAGTTATGTGGAGACAAGAGCTCCGTGCCAGGCAGCCGCAGTCGGATTATTGTTGTGTACGCGCTTAATCCAACGAGCGATCTGGTGATGTATGGGATACTCGCAGAAGGCTTCCCGCAGATTGTGCGCGTCAATCGTGAGGTGCTATTGCAGGACCTTGCCTATCAGGCTGACCCGGCCAAGCCCATTTTGTGCCGTATCCGGATGATTAACGAAACGGCTCTTATCCCTGACTTGCAGCGGGTGGAATTGGCTTTGTTGGCGCAAGACGATACGCCCGACCCGAAGCGCACTGTGCTGCAGTAGCCATTCCCCTAATGCACATTTGCTTAGTGCTTAGCGCCCATATCGCCGTATCGATATTGCAAAATGCTTAGTGCAACCAGCGGTGCTGTTTCAGTCCTCAGAACCCTTGGACCCATTGAACCAAAGGTTACGCCAAGGCTTTTTGCCAGCGCCTCTTCGCCGTTACTAAAGCCGCCTTCCGGACCAATGATAAGAATCATGCGTTTGCCAGTGAGTGGTGTGGTGCCAAGTGCCGAGTAATCGCCTAGAGCTAGCATTATCGCTTGCTGGTTTTGATTAAGAGCCTCTAAAGCAATCTCGAGCCTTATAGGCGGCATAACTTCAGGAATAACTGTGCGCCCACTTTGTTCGCATGCGCTAACGGCAATTTCCTGCCAGCGCTTTGTGCGTTTTTCTGCCCGAGCGTTATCCAGTTTTACCATTCCGTATTTTGTAAATACAGGCCTGATGCGTGTCACACCGAGTTCGGTTGCTTTTTGAACAACGGCATCCATCCGGGAGCCTTTGCTAATACCCTGCCACAATTCAATCTCGAGTGCGGACTCGGTACGCGGTGTGCGTGCAAGATGTGTTCTAAGTTCAACAGCCGATTTAGCCATACTGTTGATAGTGGCGTCGTATTCGCAACCCGAGCCATCAAACAGCACCACGCTATTGCCCGGCTGCATGCGCAGCGCTTTGCTCATATGTTTTGCAGGGCTGCCGGTTAGCCGGACCGTGCTATCTGGCTTTAACGGGGTAGACGAAAAGAATCGGGGTATATTCATGGTCCTATCTGCTCAGTACGATGTGGGTTTTGGTTCAAGTGTCGGAACATTCGTTAGCCGGTCGGGCAATCCTACCAGTTGACGATGCGTCTTCATGCACATAGCCTCGCTACGATGCTGTCTGGAAGTAGGGCCCATCTAATTGTTTGTTGTACAGTAGCGTTCTGATAAGAATAACAGGGGCAGAAGATTTGTCATCGGTGACTTCTAGCTTAAGCTTATTGCCTGGTAGCGGGCTGCTGACTGGTGCCCGGCAATTGTCGTCGCCAAACTGTGATGATCGTCCGCCCGGAAGCGTGCCCGAGTTATTTGTCATTCATGGTATTTCTTTGCCACCCAGAGATTTTGGCGGGCCAGGGATAGAACAGTTATTCACCAATAGCCTCAATCCGAAGGAACACCCTTATTATGCTGAGATCAGTGGCCTGACGGTTTCTTCACATTTTCTAATTCGTCGGCATGGGGAATTGGTGCAGTTTGTCGACGTATTTCAGCGCGCATGGCATGCGGGTGTTTCTGCCCATGAGGGGCGTGAACGCTGCAATGACTTTGCGGTAGGCATCGAGCTTGAAGGAGCAGATGATGTTGCGTATGAGCCTGTGCAGTACGAAGTGCTTGCCAGTCTCATCACGACACTTAGAAATAATGTACCAACGCTGGAACTTGCGCCGATTGTCGGGCATTCTGAGATCTCTCCGGAGCGAAAAACTGATCCTGGGCCAGCTTTTAGTTGGGCGATATTGAATCGTCTGCTTGGTTAGTGTGTTGTTAACGAGCTACTTGGTTGTAATTTGAATCCAAATGAATTTTCTCGCCTTATTGTTGGGACTTGGTGTGGAGCGGCTGTTTACGCACTTGTTTCATTTGCGTGAATTCCACTGGTTAGATCCGTTTTTTGACTGGGCGTTTGTAACGTTATCGCGCACCAGTCGTTGGCTTGCTGCAGCTGGGATTTTTGTGGTGGTGCTGGTTGCCACACTGCCTTTAGTCGTCATGGCGTATTTGCTCGAAGGCACTCTGGCCGACATTCCGTACTTCCTTTTTGCCGTTGGTGTGCTGTTGTTTTCTTTGGGTCCGCATGATTTGTTGGATGAAGGTAATGACTTTTGTGAGGCTATTAATTCTGGCGATATATCGAAGGCGCGCATATTGGCAAGAGATTTGGTCGAAGACACTGGCGAGCATGTTGATTTATCTCGAGTGGATGAGGCAATTTTTATTCAGGCGAATAATCGGGTTTTTTCAGTGGTTTTTTGGTTTGTGGTTCTTGGCCCGGTTGGTGCGTGGTTATTCCGTGTTACCGACCTAATGCGCCATCGTTCAACTTGTGAGCTGCCGCGATTAAGTCATGAGACAACGCAAAGAATTACTGCAGAGCCTATTGATGGGGCGTCTCTGAGTATTTTTTATTTGCACGGTGTATTGGCCTGGATACCCTCCCGTTTCTTGGTGTTAGGCTATATGCTGGCAGGCAGCTTTGATGGTGCGCTAACAGGCTTCCGTGCTTATTACGCCCGGCCGGCTGTCGCAGTGAGTTATCTGAGCGATGATGTATTGAGCTTTGTCGGTAGTGGTGCGGTTGGTGAGACCAACCTTGTTGCGCCTTCCAATGCTGATACGAATGAGTCCGATAATGACCCCTTATTTCTGAGTGCTGCTTCGGAGCGCGCTGCAGCAGCTGTGAATTTGGTTCGCCGCACCTTATGGCTTATCTGGTGCCCTGCGCTTGCAGTGCTGACATTGGCTGACTGGATATTTTAGTTATTCTTTTTTGATGCTAAAACTGCTTAAATACCTTGCAGGTCTTTCCTGCTCTTTGGTGGTTGCATGCGCTCCGTCCACGGATCAGTCGCCCATAACAAGCTCGCCAGCGACGCCTCATGATGAGGCATTTTTAGCATCGCGTATTATTTCTCTGGCACCTAACCTGACCGAATTAGTTTTTCAAGCCGGTGCGGGTGATAGGCTGATCGCTGTGGTTGACTACAGTGATTACCCAGAGGCGGCTCTAAGCCTGCCGCGGATTGGCGACTCATTTCGGATTGATTTTGAGCGCTTGCGGCAATTGAACCCTGATCTTGTATTGGTTTGGAGCACTGGCAACCCAGCGGATATGCAATCGAGATTGCGCGATCTAAAATTTAATTTATTGATACTCGAGCCCTCCGATATTGAGGATGTTGCTAATCATGTGCGGCTGATTGGTGAGCGTGCAGGTACTGAAGTTGTTGCCAACGAGGCGGCTGATGTTTACCTAGCAACCTTAGAGGGCATCTGGGACAGCTATGGTGCTGAGCCAGATACCCGTGTGTTTTTTCAAATATCAGCGGCGCCTTGGTTTACAGTAAATGGCGATCAAGTGATCAGCCGGATTATCAATCGCTGTGGCGGTATAAATATTTTTGAGGATATGCCGGGGATAGCAGCGGCCGTGTCGTTAGAGGCAATAATTGCGGCAGATCCGGAAGTCATTATCGCGCCTTTTGATGACCGCGATCAGGTGGACTGGCGGTCGATGTGGCAGCGCTTTGATGGTGTTGCCGCAGTTCGGGAAGGAAATTTAATTGACGTGAATCGTGATGCGGCGAGTCGGGCAAGCTTGCGCTTGGCAGATGCTGCTCAGCAGATCTGTAGCCAGTTGTATGCAATACGTATGCGTCGGGCAGGCGTTTAGTTGCGATTTTTGCGGCTACTTACGCGACCAAAGAACTTCCGTGTTGCCCTCATGCCTCGCCAGGCTTCGGCCTAGAACAAATAAAAGATCAGAAAGCCGGTTGAGGAAGTTCAGAGCATCTTGATTGACGTCTTCGATTGCTGCGAGTGATAAGCAACGTCGTTCGGCACGTCGACAGATGGAACGCGCTAGATGACAGTTTGCTGTTGCTGGGCTGCCGCCCGGCAAAATAAACTCTTTTAATGGTGGCAGATCGGCATTGAACTGATCGATTGCAGCTTCTAACCCGGCAGTAGTTTTGGCAGTAATTATTTTGTGCCCGGGAATACAGAGCTCGCCACCGAGGTTAAAGAGATCGTGCTGAACCTCCGTGAGAATCACAGCGACCCCATCGGGAATAGAGTAACTTAGCACTACGCCGATCGCGCTATTAAGCTCGTCAACGGTACCAAAGGCTTCGACGCGCAGGTTATCTTTTCGAACCCGATCGCCATTGCCAAGACCGGTGGTTCCATCGTCTCCTGTGCGAGTGTAAATTTTGCTTAAACGGTGACCCACGGTGCCTTCCTATTCTTTGCTGCTGAGTACTATTCGTTGCTGCTGAGTATTTGTCATATTCGTGGAGTTGGAACCTGCCGAGGGTGACTGCTATGTCAGAGTAAACGATCTTTGCACATGACGTAAAGCAGAAGCTAAGCCGGTACCAGCGAGCTAAATCGCTCGCCCTGAATGCTTTCATAAGGAATAGCGTACAGCTCCTGCATGCGCGCCGGAGTGAGCAACAGCTCGGCCTTGTCAAATTGCCACCGACCATTGCCATGCAGAAGCAGCGCAAAGTTGGCGTAACGTGCAGCTAGCATTGGGTCGTGGATACTGGCCATCACTGTTTTACCCTGCGAGCTCAGAACTTGCAGCATGGTCATCACGCTCATTTGGTGCTGCGGATCCAGATGGTTGGTCGGCTCATCAAGCAACCAGATATCAGGATTTTGTAGGCGCATTGTGCCGATGGCAACGCGTCGCCGTTCTCCACCCGAGAGTGAGCTGATGAGACGATGTGCTAGGCCGGCAAGTCCCAGTTCTTCGATAATCTGTCGCGCGGTTTGTTCGCCTAACACACTGGTTTGCTCCCAAAAACTCCGCTGCGAATACTGCCCCATCATTATCGCCTCGAGCACGGTTACAGGGAATGCATCTTCATGAACCTGCAGCAGCAGTCCCAATCGAGTGGCAATTTGCCGACGCGAAAGCTCACTAAGCTCATCGCCAAACAGTTGGATGCTGCCGCCGGTACTCGATCTAAGCCCCGCAAGAGTATGCAGAGTTAATGTTTTGCCACTGCCATTAACCCCGAGTATGCAGGTAATAGACCCTGCGGGCAGCTTGAGACTCAGGTTCCGGACAAGGGTTCTGCCTGCGACAGAAATAGAGAGTTGTTCACAGCACAGCGTTGCGGTCATCAGGGTTCACTTGTGGGAAGGATCACCAGCACAGTGTGCCATGCCAGGCGCTCTACGCAAGTCAGGCGAGCAGCCTCGGGCAGAAAAGTGGGCCAAAAAAAACCCCACTGGGAAGTGGGGTTTACGGGTTATTGTTGTTGTCGCGAATACGATTTCTATATGATGATGTTTGCGTTGTTGTCGTTATTATTCTTTCGTTTTTATTCTACTTGTTGTTTTTGTTGTTGTTGTTGCCCTAGCTTCATCACTGAATACCAGAGCCCGAAAGAGCCAACATCCACAGAAACCTTTTTTGTGCGCACTTAAATAAAGCAATTGCCGTGCCAGAAACAATTAAATTGATTAAAAACAACAATTTAGGTTTTTTTTTGGCGGAGTGAGCGCTGATCGAAAAAGCTATTGTCACTTTTTCCGACACTTTTTACGGTATTGGTCGATCTTACTTGGGTGCTTACCGTTTATCTGGCGTGCTTCCCGGCAATCAGAGCATTAATACGGGTCCGGTTTTGAGAGTTTTGGGATTGGCTTTTATAGTGTAATAAACTCCGACGATTTTATAAGCATTTGATTGATAATGTTTTTACTGCTTCCTAGGGTTGTAGCCGACCGCAGCAACGCCATTGTTCGAGCGTTATCGGGCTTTGGCCGGTTTGTTCCGGCAGCTGAATCGACCGCTCCCATCGAGCTCTGTCGTGCAGTCTGGATTCAAGGTTCAGCCACAACTCAATCGCAGTAAACCAAAGGCGATAACCGCCCCAATGCGCTGGTCGCGGGACCTCTCTGTCGGCGAAGCGAGCATTGGTCTCCGCAAATTGCTGTTCCAATGCCTCCCGTGAGGCGATGCGTTGGCTTTGTAAGCTGGCCCAGGCCCCAACGCGGCTGTCTCGGTTACGACTCATGAAGTAAGCATCACTCTCTTTTGCCGGTGACTTAATTAGCAGACCCTCACCCCTGACCTGTCGCCCTTTGCTGTCCCAGTGCATAACAAACGCAACATTCGAATTTTTCTCAATGTCTGCAGCTTTTGCAGATAGGTAGTTCGTATAGAGCACCAGAAACCCCGGATCTACGATGAGATCCTTGCAGAGCACAATGCGGACGCTTGGCTGCCCAAGTTCATTGACAGTGGCCAGTGACATGGAGTTCGGATTTGGTTGCGCCCGCTCCTGCATAGCCTCATCGAGCCAGAGTTTAGTCAGTGGCAGTGGGTCGGCAGGCAGATTTTTGGGTAGCAGTTTCATAAATCAGCTATCTCAGAAGTGGATGACTGAGCGAATACTTTTGCCTTCGTGCATTAGCTCAAAGGCATCATTGATCTGATCGAGAGGCAGGTTATGTGTCACCATCTCATCAACTTTAATTGCGCCATCCAGATACTGGTCAACATAGCCTGGGAGTTGGCTACGGCCTTTCACACCGCCGAAAGCTGTGCCACGCCATACTCTGCCGGTAACTAGCTGGAACGGGCGTGTTGAAATCTCCTGACCAGCGCCGGCAACGCCAATAATAACTGATTCACCCCAGCCCTTATGGCAGCACTCTAATGCTGCACGCATGAGATCAGTATTGCCAATGCATTCAAATGAATAGTCGACACCGCCATTAGTGATATCGACGATTGCTTCAGCAATAGGCAGGTCGTGGTCATTGGGATTAACGCACTCTGTTGCGCCGAGCATCCTTGCCATGTCGAATTTTGCAGGATTTATATCCACTGCAAGTATACGTTCTGCACCGGCCATTACGGCGCCTTGAATAACGCTCAGCCCTATGCCGCCAAGGCCAAATACAGCAACGCTTGAGCCAGCTTCAACTTTAGCGGTATTGAGTACGGCACCAATCCCAGTAGTAATGCCGCAGCCAAGCAGGCAAACCTTGTCAAGTGGTGCTGCCGGGTTGACTTTTGCAACCGAAATCTCCGGCATTACGGTGTATTCAGAAAACGTCGATGTCCCCATGTAATGAAAAATGGGCTTGCCATTCAGTGAGAACCGGCTGCTGCCATCGGGCATAAGTCCCTGGCCCTGTGTGACCCTTATGGCCTGACAGAGATTGGTCTTGCCTGATACACAGTATGAGCATTGCCCGCATTCGGGCGTATAAAGAGGTATCACGTGATCGCCCGGCTTTAGCGACGTTACGCCGGAACCGACTTCTTCAACAATGCCGCCGCCTTCATGCCCGAGGATAGAGGGAAACAGGCCTTCTGGGTCGGCACCTGAGAGGGTAAATGCATCGGTATGGCATACCCCGGTGGCGACGATGCGGACCAGTACCTCGCCCTGTTTGGGGCCCTCAACATCAATAGTTTCAATGCTTAAGGGCTTGCCTGCTTCCCAGGCAACAGCTGCTCTTGATTTCATTCTGACTCCTAGCGAATTATTTGATTACGACGATGGCCCTGTGCGATTGTCCGCAGTATAAGCAATACAGGGCAGATAACGACATGGTATCTTGCCCGCAACGTCCAACAGCCGGTTTTTTACTCGGCTTACCGTTTACAGAGAGCCTCATGAAATTAAAAGAACTGCGCATACGATTATCTGATATCGATCAGCAGCTATTGCAACTGATTGCCGAAAGGCAGTCGATTGTGGACGAGGTTGGAAAGTTCAAACGTTCTGAAGGCCGCGCCACGCGCGATTTTGCCCGCGAGAAAGATGTTATTGATGGCGCACGGGCCCAGGCGCAGAGCCTAGGTCTGGCTCCCGACCTAGCAGAGCAACTCATGACGATGTTAATTACATCATCGTTAACTAAACAAGAGCGTGCGCGCGTTAAGGCAGAAGGTCGTGGCTCCGGCAGGCGGGCGCTAGTGATCGGTGGCGCTGGCAAAATGGGCCAATGGTTTGTTAACTTTTTAGACTCGCAGGGTTATCAGGTAATGGTTGCCGATCCTATCGGTTCGGTAGACGGGGTTGAGTGGATCAGTGACTGGCGTCAGACCAGCAACGAATTTGCGCTTACCGTGATTGCTGCACCGCTCAGCAAGACTGCAGATATTTTAAGTCAGATGGCAGCTAAAGCATGGTCCGGACTGGTGTTTGATGTGGGCTCGCTGAAGAGTCCATTGATTCCTGGGTTGCGTGAACTGGCGGCCAGTGGCTGTCAGGTGACTTCGATTCATCCGATGTTCGGTCCTGATACGGAATTGTTATCGGACAAGCATGTGTTGTTTCTAGACGCAGGTTGCGCGGATGCTACAGCGGCTGCGCGTCAGCTATTTGATGCCACTATGGCATTGCAGACGGAAATGACGCTGGAAGGCCATGATCGCTTGATTGCTTATGTGCTGGGTTTGTCTCATGCATTGAATATTGCATTTTTCAGTGTGTTGGCAGAAAGCGGTGAGCATGTTCCACGTTTGGCAAAAATATCCAGTACCACCTTTGATGCACAGCTCGATGTTGCGACACGTGTGGCCGAAGAGAATCCCCATTTGTACTTTGAGATCCAGTCGCTTAATGATTTTGGTATGGAGCCTATTGAAAGCCTGCAGGCCGCAGTCGAAAAAATTGCATTACTCGTGCGTGGCGATGATGAGCAGGGCTTTGTGAAGTTGATGGAGTCAGGGAGAGCTTATCTTGAGGGCAGGCAATAGGCTTGCAGCACACTTTCGCCCAATGTCAGTCTTCGACGTTTTGGTTATTTCTTAGCAATACTAGAAATAGGGGCACGCCGAGGGCTGCGGTAATTGCGCCTACTGGAAGCTGCTGTGGTGCAACTATAGTGCGGGCCAGTAGGTCTGCCCCCATCAGTAATGTGCCGCCAGCCAAAGCAGAGCAGGGGATAACAATGCGGTGATCTGCCCCTACCAGCAGTCGGATCAAGTGCGGAATAACCAGCCCGACAAAACCGATGGTACCAGCCGTGGTTACGGCAACTGCGGTCAGCAGCGAGCTGAACAGATACAGGCTAATTCTTAGTGGCACAACAGAAACACCGAGCAACATGGCTTGATCTTGTCCGGTGGCGAGTACATTAAGCGCGGGTGCTATTGCGAGTCCTACCAGTGCCGCGGCGGCAGCAATAGTTATAATTGGCCAGGGGTTTTGCGCAAACGAGAAGTCACCCATTAGCCAGAACAACATGCCGCGCAGGCTCGCATCGGGGGCTAAGGCCAGTATCAAAGTGACTAAAGCGCCCCAGCCGGCAGCAGTGACAACACCCGTTAGCAACAAGCGGCCGGGTGTCCAGTTGCCACCTGAGTGGGCTAGACCAAAGACTAGCGCCGTGCTGCCGAGCGCGCCAGCAAAAGCAGCACCGTTTAAGAGCAGCCCGCTTGCGCCCATAGCCATAGCACTCAGAGCTGCTGCTGCCGCACCACCAGACGTTCCCAGAATGTAAGGATCTGCAAGTGGATTACGCAGCAGCACCTGCAGCATGACCCCGGCAATGGCGAGTGCGGCACCGGTTCCAAATGCGGTTAACGCGCGTGGCATGCGCAGGCCATAGACCAGTTCGCGCACAAGTGGATCGCCATTGCCCACCAGCCCTGACCAGGTTTCCAGGAGTGAAAATGATGCGCTACCTATGCCCAAAGCCAGCACTAGCGTAGCGAGTGCGAGACCTAAAAGAGAAAGCAGCAGCAGGGTTCGTGACATGGTTGGTGAGGTTATGTGAATAAGTACCCATGATGACATCGTGGCGGCATAAATGCGATTGTGGAACAATGTCGGTCACGAATCTTACAAGTGACAATATGGATCATATCGATACAGACGGGTATAGGGCGAACGTTGGCATCATTATTACTAATGATGCGGGTCGCCTGTTGCTGGGAGGCCGAGCCGGACATGCGGGGTGGCAGTTCCCGCAGGGCGGTATCCAAGTGGATGAAACCCCTGAAGAGGCGCTATATCGAGAGTTAGCCGAGGAGGTTGGCTTAAGCGAAAATGACGTTGACGTCCTTGGAGTGACGCAGAGCTGGGTTAAGTATAAGTTGCCGGAAAAGTTTATCCGGCGTAATTCAAGACCTTTGTGTATTGGCCAGAAACAAATGTGGTACCTGCTGCGCCTTACCTCATCGGAGGATCGTTTGAGGTTCGATACCACTGACCGGCCCGAGTTCGATCGTTGGCGTTGGGTTGAGTATTGGCGGCCAGTGAAAGAAGTAATTTATTTTAAGCGGCGTGTTTATGTTTACGCTTTAAATGAGCTTGGGCCGCTATTATTTCCTGACGGCCCTCCGCCACAACCTCTTTGGTGGCCTAAGGATTGGGTTAGTGCCCCGGAAGTCTGATGCTGTCGGCCGGCCTAAAAAAACATCACTAGTTTTCGAGGACGTTTTAGATGAGTCGAACCCGTGTTGTGGTCGAGTCGATTTCTCCACGCCGCAAGTATTTTTTAATGACTATGGCGATTGTTGCCGGCGTTGCTTTCTTAGTTATAGCCTATGAGACAGGTCAGCGACGAGCCGGGTTTAACCGGCTGCAGTCGCTAGCGGGCATGGACATGCTGCAGGCTGAAACTGAGACGCAAGCCACGGAGCTTAGTGCCCTGCGCGAACGATTAGCAATATTGGAGACTGCGGCGAGTATTGATAAAGAGGCGTATAGTCAGGTTGAAGCAGAACTGGTCGACTTGCAGTCGCAGATCTCCGAGCTGGAAGAGAGTCTGGAGTTTTATCGCGGCATCGTGTCGCCCGATGATTCTCATGGCGTGCGGGTTCAAGCGCTCCGCATTACCCAAGCTGATGCACCGCGTCATTACCGAATCCAGTTGTTTCTCACTCAAGCTTTGCGCAGTGACCAACCGATCTCAGGCAGGGTTAAGCTCAAGTTTCTGGGCAAGTCGGGCACTGAGCCGCTGGCACTTGTTGTGGGCGACGTTTTGAGTAAGTCGATGTTACAGGCTCCCAGCGAGTTTCAGTTCCGCTATTTTCAAGAAATTGTTGTTGAAATCGAGCTGCCGCTGGGTTTTCAGCCAGAAAAGGTCGTTGTAGAGGCCCATCCAGACGGAACAAAAGCCAAAACTGTGGAAGAGTCCTTCTTTTGGCAGCTAAAACCAGAGTAGTCTCGATCTCTAATTATGCGCAGTTGGCGTGGTTTATTGCCCTAGTTAGGGATTGAGGATCGATATGTTTGGCACAAAAAAACAGAATGTCTCAGGAAAGCAGTCGTTAATTGGCTGTGGCGCAAAGCTTAACGGCGACCTGATTTTTGATGGTGATTGTTTCATTGATGGCACTATAGAAGGTGATGTATCAACCGGCGATTCTAAAAAAGCCTATTTGAGTATTAGCCAGGGTGGTTGCGTTAAAGGCAACGTTTCGGTTCCGGTGCTTGATCTTAGCGGCCGCATTGAAGGCGATGTGCACGCCAGTGGAAAAGTGATTTTTGGCGCGAGTGCTAAAGTGACAGGCAATGTGCATTACAACCTTATAGAAATTGCTGCGGGTGCGGAAATTAATGGTCAGCTTATTCATGAGGAGGCAGCCAGAGAACCGGACAGTTTAAAGTCATATGCGGCTGAACCGTCGTCTATGAATGAGGTTGCTGCTGAGACAGCCCGTTAATCTTTACTGTTTTGTCTGGTTAATTAGCCGCTTTAAGGTAGAATGGCTCTAAACATTCAGCTTGTTCAATTAAGGTGTGGACCAATGGGCGCAGAGCCAACTACTTTCGAACCCGATCAGGAATCAATCGTTTTTACCGATGCGGCTGCCCGCAAGGTTGGTGAGCTGATTAAGGAAGAAGAAAACCCTAATCTCAAGCTTAGAGTGTTTATTTCCGGTGGTGGTTGTTCTGGTTTTCAGTATGGCTTTACGTTTGATGAAGAGCTCCAGGATGGTGATACCAGTGTCGTTAATAGTGATGTTACGTTGCTGATTGATCCGATGAGCTATCAATACCTTGTGGGTGCTCAGATCGACTACAAAGATGATATCAGTGGGGCTCAGTTCGTTATTCGTAATCCCAATGCTCAGACAACCTGTGGTTGTGGCTCATCTTTTTCTGTCTAGCCGTTTTATTATCAGCCAGCTTTTCTAGAAAGTAGCTTTGTGAGGATATTTGTTCCTCCTCTTCACTGACCCTACTTGGGTGATATTCTCCGTTTTGATCGAGGATCCATGCGAGCGCGTTGTCACGTAGATTAATATGAATATCGTCTATTAATCTTTGTTTCAGCACTGGCGACTCAATGGGAAAGCAAACTTCTACGCGGCGGAACATATTTCTATCCATCCAATCGGCGCTAGAGCAGTAAACCTCTTCTGCACCCTGGTTCAGGAAGTAGTAAACCCGTGAATGCTCTAAAAACCGACCGATAATTGAGCGGACGCGAATATTTTCCGAAATGCCGGGCATGCCGGGTCGCAGGCAGCAAATGCCGCGGATAATAAGATCAATTTGCACTCCAGCAGCGGAGGCCGCATACAGCGCCCGAATAATTTCTGGTTCAACCAGCGCGTTCAGTTTGGCGATAACTCGTGCGGGCTTGCCGTTGGTTGCCGCAGTTGCCTCGCGGTTGATCTTTCTAAGTAGCTGTTGATGCAGAGTGAATGGTGCCTGAAAGAGCTTCTTCAGTGGGGGCATTTCCATCATGCTGGTGAGCTGCATAAATACGTTATGCACATCTTCGCTTAATGCCCTATCGGTGGTAAATAGGCCGTAGTCGGTATAAACCCTTGCTGTTTGGTCGTGGTAGTTGCCCGTCGAAAGGTGTGCATAACGCATAAGCTGATCGCCCTCGCGCCTTACAATAACGGCCATTTTGCAGTGTGTTTTAAACCCAACAATGCCATAAACGACATGGGCACCCGCGTCTTGAAGTCGATTAGCTAATGCGATGTTAGCGGCCTCATCGAAGCGTGCCCGCAGTTCGATCAGGACGGTAACTTCTTTGTTCGCTTTGGCTGCAACCAAAAGATGTTCGACGATTGGTGAGTCGGGGCCTGTTCGATAAAGTGTCAGTTTAATTGAAATAACCTTTGGGTCTTGTGATGCAGCACGCATGAGCTCCAGCACAGGGCTGAATGACTCGTAAGGATGATTTAATAGGATGTCCTGTCGCCGCATAGCTCTGAAGATGCCATCACTACTGATGTTCTCTGGCGGCAGGCCAGGCTCAAACTCAGGGAACTTAAGCTGCTTCATCCCCGGTGCATCATAAACTGACATCAGCCGGTTTAGGTTAACTGGGCCATCCACTAAAAAAAGATCATTTTTGTTTAGATCAAATTGTGCGAGCAGGTAAGAAGTTAGCGTTTGCGGACAGTTATTTGCGATTTCGAGCCTCACAGCAGCGCCATAGCGGCGAGAGGCTAACTCGCCTTCGAGCGCAGCCATAAGGTTGCCGACCTCTTCATCGTCGACATACAGTTCACTGTTGCGGGTTACCCTAAACTGATAACAGCCGTCAATTTTCATTCCCTGAAACAACTCTTCGACGAATGCATGAATAATCGATGACAGAAACACATAATCGCTGCTTGATTGGCCGCTGACTTCGGACGGGAGTTTGATCAGCCGCGGAAGCAGCCGCGGAGCTTGCACGATTGCGCGCGTGCAGCGTCTGCCGAAGGCATGAATGCCATCGAGTCCGACTATAAAATTCAGGCTCTTGTTCAATATACGCGGGAAGGGTCGCGCAGAATCTAAAGCAATTGGACTGAGTGCTGGTTCAATTTCTCTATGGAAAAAATCATGCAGCCAGATACGTTGGGCTTTAGTCCACCTATCCCGCCGGATGAACCGAATTCCAGCTAACTCAAGTTCCGGCAGTAAGTTCTGATTAAGCACGTCGTATTGTGTGGCAATTAGCTCATGTGACATGTGCTTCACGTCATTAAGAATCTGCTGTGGGCTCGATAATTCCGGTCCGCAGGTCATCAGCCCAGCTTCTAGACGTTGTTGAAGTCCGCTGACCCTAATCTCAAAAAATTCATCCATATTGCTTGAAACAATGCAGATAAATTTGAGTCGCTCCAGCAGCGGAATAGACTTATTCTGTGCTTGTGCAAGTACTCTGCGATTAAATGCAAGTGCACTAATTTCACGATTGATGTAGTTTGCTGGTGCTTTAAGGTCTTGGCTTTTCAAAAAGGTTTATGTCCAGAAGCATTCTCAAGTTGGGGCAGTTCATCCGTTAGACCTTAACTATTATATGCGACCAGCGCTATGCAGGATCCTTTGGTCTTCAGGGTCGCCCCGACTCATCTTTACGTCAGTTTCCGCGGTATGTGCGTGGTTCCAAGAACGCATGGTTTTGCAGCCCCGGTGACTTCAGGGATATTGCCGACAATGCCATTGTGATGGGCCCGTGCCAGCCATGCAAAAGCGCAGGCCTCAACCCAGTCGGCCGGTATGCCCCGAACTTCGCTCGCCATTAGATTTGTCGCTGGCGATAACTGTTGCAGTCGTTTCATTAGGTATTTGTTATGGGCGCCGCCACCGCATATGTAGGCCTCGTGAGGTGGATCATTCGACCGTTGAAGCGCTTTACTTATGCTCATGGCCGTGACCTCACACAGTGTTGCCTGAATGTCCTGAGGGTCGTCGATCGTGTCGCATTTTGCCAGCATACGCTCTACCCAAAGCCGATTGAAATATTCTCTTCCGGTGCTTTTTGGCGGATCTTTGCAGAACCATGGGTCGGCGAGCATCGCGTTAAGCAGTTGCGGCCTTACTGTGCCACCACTGGCCCATTCCCCGTTTCTGTCAAACTCAAGCCCATGCGCCTGTTGGATCCAGCAATCCATTAAGGTATTCCCTGGGCCGGTATCAAAACCGGATACGTTACCGGTGACCGGCAGTTCGGTAATGTTTGCGATCCCCCCAATGTTAACTACGGCCACAAACTTGTTAGGCGCGCTAAAAATTTCCCGATGGAAAGCGGGAACCAATGGCGCTCCCTGTCCGCCGATGGCGAGGTCAGCTTGCCTAAACTGATTGATTACAGCGATCCCTGTTTGGTCAGCGATATGCTGACCATCATCAATTTGAATACTCAGTGGTGGTTGATGGTAGATCGTTTGACCGTGGTTCCCAATGGCCACAATATCGTGTTTGGCTATGTGTTCTTTGGAGTCTGCCGTGAGCTTTAACAGCTTATTTATAGCATCGACATAGCAGTCCGCAAGTTTCCGCGATGTCGTTTTGGCGATTAATGAGTCTGGAGGCCTGTTTGCAACGATTAATTCGGTGAGTGTTGCTTTTAGCTCTTCTGGAAACGCTTGGTGACGGCAATGTATTAGGCGAAATCGACCATTCGAGAAATCGACAAGGACTGAGTCGATACCGTCGAGGCTCGTGCCTGACATGAGCCCAATATAAAGTTCCCTATGGCTAGGCATTTATTTTTTTAATTTAGACTATTGCAGTTGCTCGGTTTTTTCCGAGAGACTGGCAAGCAGTTGTCTTTGGGAGTTGAGCCGAAGGGTTAGGTCTGCGATGTTGCGGTCAAAATCGGCCTTAAATGCTGGGTCAAGTGGCTCTGCTTGAGGCAGCTTTACTGTTCGGGGGTTCTGATGAGTTCCGTTTTTTCTGTATTCATAGTGAAGATGAGGCCCGGTCGAAAGCCCGCTGGTGCCGACATAGCCTATAACCTGACCTTGCGTCACGCGACTCCCATTTTTAGCCTTTTTATCAAACTTCTGCATATGGGCATACAAAGTGCTGATATTGCCGCCATGACTGAGAATAATGGTATTGCCATACCCACCCTTGGTACCACGGAAGATAACTTTGCCATCGCCGGCAGCTTTTATTGGCGTACCGCGGGCCGCCGCGTAATCCACACCTTTGTGTGCGCGCAGGGTATTAAGTACCGGGTGCCTGCGATTGGGATTGAAATTTGAGCTGACCCGCGAAAAGGCGAGAGGCGCCCGCAAAAAAGCTTTGCGAACACTGTGCCCATCGGCAGTGTAGTAGCTTTCCTTGCCATTAGGGCCTGCGTATAAAAATGCACGATGACTTTTGTTCTGGGTTACAAACTCAGCGGCTAGAATCTTCCCATTTTTAATATACTCACCATCGCGCCAGAGTTCTTCATACACCACTACAAACTGATCGCCGCGGCGAACATCAAGAATAAAGTCGACATCCCAGGCAAACATTCCAGTCATGTTCATGATGACATTGTTGGGTATACCAGTATCGCTGGCAGATAAAAACAGAGAGTCTTTTATGGTGCCGGCTTTTTCCACAATCCGGGTTTCGATTGCATTTTTATAGGTTTCTGCGATAAATGCATCGTTGACTCTGGTTACCGCAAGGCTTTCATACAAGTCAATTTCGCGATGCAACGCAACTATGGTCTCACCTTTATGCCAAACCTCAATGCTATCGCCGGGGCGTATAACCCTCAGATATTGTTTGGCCAGACTCAGGCCAGTAATTTTATGTAAATCATTTATGCTGAGGTTGTTGCGGCGAAACAGTTGGTCGAGATTGTCGCCGGAGCGCACCTTTAGGACAAGCTTGGTGCCGTTATCTTCGATCTGCGTTGCCGCCGGAGTGCTTGGCTTGCTCGTGCCGCTCTTTGTCTCGGTAAGATTGTTGGTGGTGCCTGCTTTATTGGGCAGGCTGACCGCTTTTCTGCTTACCCTATTCGGGCTAGGCTCTTGCGATTTTGCTGCTATAGCCTCTGCTTTTGCGGGGCCAGCATCGTTTACTGGCGTCGGGGACTTGATCAGGAGGACCAGAGACAGGATGGTAATCGGCAGGACTATGCCAGCGATAAGCCAGCGGAACCGGGCAGTCGACGGTAATTTGTCACCACTGATTTTGGTGGCCGTGGGTGTCGTGTGTTTGTAGTCCCGCATAGCTGGTTGCCTGGAGCTCATTGTTCCCCCGGTAGGGCTGCTTTGCGGCAGCAATATTTGCCTCAACAACATGTCGCCAGATGCACAGAGGCCCGTATTCCTCTTAACTTGTGCATATAGCAGCAATATCTGACATAACAGACAGTCATTTTATTATATTGACCTATGTGGTCAATTGATAGGTGCAGAAGTGTGACCTGCTAGGCTTTTGCGGTCCTGCCTTATTGGATGTGATAATACGGTCATCTAGCATGCTCCGTAATGGCGCCTGTTCTCCTCAGCGCGCAAACCCGTTTATGATGGCCGACTTAGCCAACTACGTTATTAGGATGTATTGATGAAATCAGCGGCAGAACAATTGCCTGAAATAGTGCGCGGCGCCGAGGAAATACTGGTTGTCGGAGAGCTTGAGCAGAAGCTTGCGCAAGGTCGGCCATTGAGAATCAAGGCCGGTTTTGATCCGACCGCTCCCGATCTGCATCTTGGGCACACGGTGTTGATTAATAAGCTACGGGCGTTTCAGGAGTTGGGACACGAGGTGCTTTTCCTGATAGGCGATTTTACCGGCATGATCGGTGATCCCACCGGAAAAAATGCCACCCGGCCTCCTTTGACGGCAGAGGATGTCAAGGCGAATGCCGAGACTTATAAGGAGCAGGTATTTAAAATTCTTGACCCTGAAAAGACTCGGGTTGTCTTTAATTCGGAGTGGATGGGAGGCATGAGTGCGGCGGATCTTATTGCTCTTGCTTCGAAGCAGACCGTGGCCCGAATGCTGGAGAGAGACGATTTCAGTAAGCGTTATAAGGGCAATCAACCTATCGCGATCCATGAGTTTTTGTACCCAATGGTGCAGGGATACGACTCAGTGGCATTAGAGGCAGATGTTGAATTGGGTGGCACGGATCAGAAGTTCAACCTCTTGATGGGCCGCCAGTTGCAACAGTCCTGGGGCCAGCCACCGCAGGTAGTCTTGACGATGCCGCTATTGGAAGGTCTGGACGGCGTTAATAAAATGTCCAAGTCGCTGGGTAACTACATTGGTATCACTGATGCTCCGGAGGACATGTTCGGCAAACTCATGTCTATATCCGACGATTTAATGTGGCGTTATTTTGAGTTGCTCAGTTTTCGCCCTATTGAGGAGACAGCTGCGCTGCAGAAAAGGGTAGCTGAAGGCGCAAACCCTCGGGACATAAAGTATGAATTGGGACTGGAGCTGGTTGCGCGCTTTCATGGTGATGTCGCGGCACAGCAGGCCCAGGCATCCTTTGTTAAGCGTTTTCGTGGTGGAGAGACCCCTGAGGATATCGAGGAATTTAGTCTAGAGAGTACTGACGGTGTTCTCGGGATTGCTGATATTCTGCGGTC
>JAQWPD010000070.1 GCA_029245525.1 Gammaproteobacteria bacterium
TCTTGTAACAAAGAATTTAGCGCTGCGAGCAGTGAACCGGCTATTTAATGACGCTGGGGTCGACATCGCTGGCCCATGCGTAAATGCCGCCGGACAGGTTGCTTACCGTGTTAAAGCCTTGCGATGTTAGGAAATCGCAGACCATAGCGCTGCGACCGCCCAACTTGCACATCACAATAATGTTGTCGGCCGGATCCAGTTCGCCCAGTCGCTCCGGCATGTCCCCCATTGGAATATGCACCACCCCGGCAACGGCGGCTTCTGCGAGTTCGCTGTGTTCGCGCACATCGAGAATAACGGCAGTACCATCGGCTAAGTGTGCAGCGGCATCTTTCGGGCTTATTTCCAACATGGGTATTCCTTAGAGTGTATTTCGAGCCGCAAGGGCTGCAAGACGGCGGCAGGTTGCGGGATGTTGCCATTTCACCGTAAGCGGCCGCATTATTCAAATTATTCATTGACGTTACGCCGGCTTTTATCGGCGGCTGCAGTGTTTAAGTTGCCTAAAGTGGCGCGGAAGAGAAGGCAGAGACAGCGGAAGGCATGATTTGATTTGCCATAATCTGTGTGTGACCGGCAGGGACCGCTCGCAAATACGATTTTTGCTAAGGGGCACAACATTCTCTTGAATGTCGAAAATACTGACTACCCGTGCTGCGGATTATGGTTAATAACCGCATTAGGTGAAGCCTGCATAGGCTATTCTTGCTGAACACAGCTCGCCCCGTTGTCGAATGGCAACGAAGCGCTTTTTGGGTCGCCGTTAGTTTTTCAGCTGCGGCCAAAATGCGGTATTGGCTTCTGGGGCGTTATGCAAAAATTGTACGCCGATTTGAAGAGCTATACCCGATTCGAATGACCATGACTGGCCCCGTTTGAAGGTCGCCATAGATTAAGGATAACGAAGAGAACCTGGATGTTCCTACCGAGTCGACATAAATACGCTGCTGATGACCACGTTCCGCGATGTTGTCAACAGTTGCAGGCGCTGCAGCGGTGATTGACCCCATTAATATAGCGCTTATATCGCTGTGTCTGGTGTTGGCAGGCCTATGCCTTTTTTTGCGGCAGTTGCAGAAGCGTGAGCGCGAGCGGCTTAACGGCTTCTATGATGAAGTGGTTGAGGTGGCGAGTAATGCCAGTTTTGGCAAGCGGGTGCCGGTTGAACGTGCCAGCGATGACCTGGCGGCACTGGGTAAAGTTATTAACCAGTTGTTTGATGCGATTAACGATCGCGAGCAAGAAGCGCTGGCAAGAGATACATTATTTCAGGATTTAGCCAATGCGATGCCCGATGTCGTTTTGGTTCATGGCGATAAAATTCAGTTTGCCAATACCGCAGCCTCCGAGCTTTTAGGTATTGATGCTAAGCATCTCACCGGGCATCCGATGATTGATCTTGTCCGGCCTGCATATCGCACAAGGGTTCGTAACAACACAACAGAACTATTAAATGGTGATTCTGATGTGGTGAATCAGGAATTGCAGTTGGTTGACGGTCACAAGGGCAGTCGCTCCACCGAGTCGGTTTCGGTGGCCGTTTCGTATCGCGGACAGCCGTCGGTGCTTACTATTGCGCGGGATGTGACCTATCGCAAAAGCGTTGAGGCGAGCCTAGGGAGGAGCAAGCATCAGGCTCAGGTTACCCTTGAATCGATTGCAGACGGTGTTATTACAACAGACACCAATGGCGTTATTGATTACCTTAACTCGGCTGCTCAGGCGCTTACAGGTGCTTCGGCAGAGGAATCTGTCGGTAAGCGGTTATCCGATATCGTAAAGATTGTTGATGAGACTGATCGCCGTGATCTTGGTGATCCGGTTAGCCAGTGCCTGGTCAATCGCAAGCGAATCAGTTTGGGGCGTCGGGCATTGATGGTGTCATTGCTTGATGACAAGGAACTGTCGGTTGAAGTAACCGCATCGCCGGTGGCCACACTCGATGGCAGTGTCAGTGGTTCGGTGATTATGATTCGCGATGTTAGCGAGTTGCGTGGATTGACTGCAAGAATGAGTTATCAGGCCGCCCATGACGGTTTAACCGGGCTCATTAATCGCCGTGAGTTCGAGCGTCAGGTCAGCGTTGCGTTGCAGGCATCGAGCAAAGATAGCGGCAGTCATGTGCTGTGTTTTCTGGATCTTGACCGTTTTAAAACGGTCAATGATACCTGCGGGCATCAGGCCGGTGATCTATTGTTGCGTGAGATCTCATCACTCATAAAAGAGCAGGTACGTGACTCCGATTACGTCGGACGTCTTGGCGGTGACGAATTTGGCATGTTGTTGGTGGGCTGTCCGTTGAAGAAAGCCCGGCAGATTGCTGATGATGTGTGTGAAGCCGTTCAGGCATATCGCTTTGTCTGGCAGGATAAAATCTTTTCAATTGGTGTGAGTGTCGGCTTGGTTGAAATCGGTCCCGACAGCACTTCGGTTGAGGATGTGTTGTCTGCTGCGGATTCTGCTTGTTATCTGGCCAAAGAGCATGGACGTGGTCGCGTGCATGTCTACTCTGCGAAGGATGAGGCCGGAGCGCGGCAGCGCGGCGAAATTCAGTGGTTGCAGAAGTTGCAGGCCGCGCTTAAAAACGATCATTTTGAATTATTTACTCAGCCAATTATTTCTATGGGTGGCCGTGTTCCGAATGGCCCTGCGGTAGAAATATTTCTGCGGCTTAGAGATGACGATGGCAGTCTTATTCCGCCGGCAAATTTTATTCGAGCTGCAGAACGATATCGGCTTATGGGTTCGGTAGATCGCTGGGTGGTGGGCGCGACATTGGCATCGCTGGGTCAGGGTGGTATTCGTCTTCCCGATGAACGCAGTTGCTCCATCAATTTATCGGGCCAGACGATGACAGACGAAGGCTTTCTTGAGTACGTCATTGATTGTCTGGACCACAGTCAGGTGGATCCCTCACGAATCTGCTTTGAGGTTACCGAATCGGCCGTGATCGGTAACCTCGAGAATGCCAAGCGTTTTGTTGGTGTTTTGCATGGTATGGGCTGCACCTTCGGTTTGGATGACTTCGGCAGTGGCATTGGTGCGCTATCGAGTTTAGAGAGTTTAGGTGTCGATTATGTGAAGATCGATGGGGCATTTACCCGAAACCTAGGTGCTAATACAGTCAATCAGGAAGTTGTCGGTACGATTACGCGTTTATCAAAAGCAGTGGGCTTTGAAGTGGTTGCCGAGCAGGTTGAAGATCAGATGAGCTTCGACAGTCTGCGCGACCTTGGCGTGAACTTTATTCAGGGCAACTATGTTGAGGCACCCGCCAGTCTTGGCAGTGCAGAACGGATGCCCGCTCGAGATTAAAGCTTATAGCGTGTAGTCTGTTTTAAGCTTTTTCTTAACAGGAATTTTTTTCAAATCGGCATACAGGGGCAGCCCATTTTTATAGGGTGGATAGGCTTCCCCTTTAATGAGTGGCTCCAGGTATCGTCGGCATGCTGCGGTGATGCCAAATCCATCAGCCGAAATAAACTTCTTTGGCATCATTTTTTCTTTATTTGCTACTCGTGCCAGCGGCGCTGCTTCAATTCGCCATTTGTAGGGCTTATCAGCGGTTCGGATAATTGCCGGCATGACAGCATTTTTACCGGCTAGTGCCATTTCAACCGCAGCCTTGCCAACGGCATAGGCCTGTGCAACATCGGTTGCTGATGCAATATGCCGGGCTGATCGTTGCAGATAGTCGGCTACAGCATAGTGGTATTTGTAACCCAGTTCATCCCGCACCATCTGCGCAATAATCTGTGCCGCTCCGCCAAGCTGCTTGTGACCAAAAGCATCTGTAGTGCCGGCGTCCGCCAGAAAACGACCGTTCTTATATTGGGCCCCTTCGCTCACAACAACAACGCAATATTCGTTCTTCTCAACGGAGTGCTTTACCCGTTGCAAAAATTTGCGCTGGTTAAAAGGGACTTCGGGAAGCAGAATAATGTGCGGCGCATCGTCAGGAGTAGCGCCCGCAAGGCCGCCTGCCGCAGCAATCCAGCCTGCGTGACGCCCCATAACCTCGAGCACAAATACCTTGGTCGATGTTCGTGCCATAGAGGCAACATCCATCGCAGCTTCGCTAGTCGACACGGCAATGTATTTTGCGACTGAGCCAAAGCCTGGGCAGGTGTCGGTAATGGGAAGGTCGTTGTCGACCGTTTTGGGCACATGAATAGCTTGTACCGGAAAACCCATTTGTTTGGATATTTGCGATACTTTGTAACAGGTGTCGGCTGAGTCACCGCCGCCGTTATAAAAAAAGTAGCCAATGTTATGTGCTTTAAAGACATCGATAAGTCTTTCGTATTCAGTGTTGCTTTCATCAAACCCTTTGAGCTTGAACCGCGCAGATCCGAAGGCGCCGCCCGGCGTGTGCATTAATGCACTAATCTGTTTTGCTGATTCACGACTGGTATCGATCATGTCTTCTGTCAGCGCACCGATAATGCCATTGCGGCCGGCATAGACTTTACCTATTTTATCTTTGTGCGCGCGCGCGGCTTCAATGACGCCACAGGCGGAGGCATTAATGACTGCGGTTACACCGCCTGACTGTGCGTAAAAAGCATTCTTCTTGCTGTTCATGAGAGTCTCTTTTTGAGGGCAGGGGCAAAGTGTGCCTTAACTGTGGGTGTCTGTCAGCACAATGGGGTTTGACCCTGTGATTCCTTCGCGGTAGCGTACGCGCTTAGGATGTAATTCAGGCAGAATATTGTTTGCTGGCAGCGTCGGCAAAGAGAAGGACAAGAATCGCAATGAGAATAGTATTTCTGGGTGCGCCCGGCTCGGGAAAAGGTACTCAGGCGCAGCGCTTGATGGGTGAGCAGGGTTTGGTGCAGATTTCTACCGGTGATTTGCTGCGACACGCAGTGGCCAGCGGCACAGCTCTGGGGCAGCGCGCTAAAGCGGCAATGGATTCTGGTAATCTGGTTTCGGACGACATTGTTTTGGGTATGATCGCCGAACGTGTTGTGCAGGAAGACTGCAACAGTGGTTATATCCTTGATGGTTTTCCGCGTAATTTGAATCAGGCAGAGGCTCTCACCGCATTGCTCGCTGATCTGGGTCAGCCGCTTGATCGTGCGGTGTTATTGAATGTCGATATGGATATTCTAATGAAGCGCATTACGGGTCGGCGCACCTGCTCGCTTACGGGCAAACTGCTGAACGTGTATTTCTCTGCTCAGGAAGATTTGGATGCCTGTATCAATGAGGGGGGTGAGCTGATTCAGCGCTCTGATGACAATGAAGAAACGATCGGCAATCGTTTGAATGTGTATCGAGAGCAGACTGAACCATTGATAAAGTACTACCGCAACGCCGGCCTGCTGGCGACCATCGATGGTGAAGGTCAAATGGACGACGTCTATGCGCGCCTAACTGCTGCGGTGGGTCTTTAAGCCCCTGCAGTTTGCCTGAGTCTATTCATAGTTCGGCCAGCAATTGCTGGCCGATTTCGTTTGCGCGCCAGCCCAGCAGGGGACGTTGATGTCGATCGCCAAGAATCATCGCATTGAGTTCTTTTTTGCTGGCCAGTATTTCAGCCGGAACTTTGAGTTCTTCTGCCCGTGTACTGACGACCCTACCCAGCTGTTTTAGCAATGTTTTGTGCTCTTGGTCAGGACGTTCATGGCGGATCGGCGCAAGCGATCCGTTTCGAACCGCTTCGTTCGCGTCATCGATTGCTTTTAGCAGCTTGTCGCCATTTTTTCGGAGCGTCGACGGCGGCAGATCATTCACAGCGCTCAGCTCTTTTAAACTTTCCGGGTTAAGTGCTGCAATCTCTCGGAGTACGGCATCACTAAGAATCCAGCTGCGCGGTTTATCCAGCGTAACAGAGCGTTCTTCTCGCCAAGTTGCCAGTTGACGTGCTCTAGCTTGCTCTGCAGGTGGTGCGAACTGCAGGTTTTTGATGCGCTGCCAGGCCGTTTCGGGGTTGGGTCGGTACAGTGAGGCATCAGTAAGGGCCTCGCTGTCCTCAATGGCCCACTCAAGGCGGCCCGCTGTGGTCAGTTCAGAGCGCAATTGCTCGTAGAGCCGCTCAAGGTATTCCACGTCTTCTGCTGCATAGCTCAGTTGTGCCGTGGTCAGCGGGCGTTTGAGCCAATCACTGCGGGTTTGGGATTTGCTAATAGTTGCGCCAAACCGTGCCTCAACCAGACCGGCATAGCCGATCTGTGCTGGATGCCCACAAAGGGCTGCTGCAACCTGAGTATCAAATAGATTTTTCGGGGTATCACCGAGCGTAAAGTAGAAGGCCTCGTAGTCCTGTTTGCCAGAATGCAGTATCTTGAGTCGCTGCGGATCCATCACAACTGCCCACAGTGGGCTCAAATCGAGCCCAGCGGCAGGGTCAATACACAAAACGCTGTCTTTAGCCGCAAATTGCAATAGCGCAAGTTGCGGCGTATAGGTTTTCACCCGCATAAACTCTGTATCGGCGAACAGCGAGCTTTGGCTTCGAAGTTGATCACAGGCGTCGGCAAGCGCCGCTGGCGTATCTACAAGAGTGTATTGAATGCTTGGCATAGTTTTTTAGTGTAGAGGAATATCTCCCGAAATGCTGATTCTTGGTTATAGTTGGGTATTGTGATGTCGTAGGCGATTGATCTGTTCATGGGTTCTCGCGTGCGCGTTTATCTGCCATTGTTATTCGAGGCTGAGATACATGCTTAAGCTGCTGGAGCTATTCTGGCTGATCGCCCGTCGTAAGTTGGGGCCCGAAGACGTTCCCGTGTCAACTGTGTTGCTGCAGATAACCGTGGTGGGTTACGCGGTTTTGCAGGTGCCTCTATTGTGGCGACAGGGCGGCATATCGGCGACTACGGGCCTAAGTATTGTGGCTGACGCGGTGATTATTAGCGCTTTTGTTTGGGTGCTTTTGCGGATCACCGGCAATTTGTCGCGTTATCTGCAAACCCTCACCGCATTTTTTGGTACCGGCATTATCATCACGCTCATCGCGCTGCCTATTACCTACTTTTATGTCGGCGTGCCGGAAGGCAGCGAGCTTATCATTCTGCCGTTTATAGCGTTAATAGCCATTTTAATCTGGTCGGTTATTGTCAATGCGCATATCTTCAGTCGCGCGATATCGCGTTCGTTGGCAGAGGGTGTTGCCATTGCTTTGTTGTACTTTTTTATTAACTTTGAGCTGCTCGAAGCTATACCCAAGTAGGCGTTAACTTATGCACATTCACATATTGGGTATTTGTGGCACATTTATGGGTGGCATCGCTGCTATCGCTCGGCAGGCTGGCCTTCGCGTTACGGGTTCTGACCAGAAAGTGTATCCGCCGATGAGCGATCAGTTGCGAGCGCTCGATATCGATATTATTGAGGGTTTCGGGGTGGAGCAACTGGACCTCAAGCCTGATCTCATTGTTGTTGGCAATGTCATGAGTCGGGGCATGCCGATTATTGAAGAAATACTGAACCGTAAGTTGCCCTTTTGTTCGGCTCCACAGTGGTTGTATGACTGTGTTTTAAAAGATCGTCATGTTATTGCGGTGTCGGGAACCCATGGCAAAACTACAACCACCAGTATGGTGAGTTGGATTTTAGAGCAGGCAGGTCTTAATCCGGGTTACCTGGTGGGCGGAGTGCCAGCCAATTTTGATGTTTCAGCGCGGCTGGGCGCTGATCCATTTTTTGTTATCGAGGCGGACGAGTATGACACTGCTTTTTTTAACAAGCAGGCCAAGTTTCTTAATTACCGTCCGAGCACGCTTGTAGTGAACAATATTGAGTTTGATCATGCGGATATTTATAAAGATATTGATGCAATTTTGTGGCAGTTTCATCAGCTTTTGCGAATGCTGCCGGCCAACGGGAATTGCATCGCGCTTGGGCACGATACCTATACTGATCAGCTTCTGGAAATGGGTTGTTGGACCCCCGTTACGAGGTTTGTTGCCGGACGGAGCGTTACCGGCTGGTCGGCAGAACGCAGTGGCGAAGATCATCTTGCATTTTATTGCGATGGCGAGCTGCAGGGCGAGTGTTATTGGCCTCATCCTGGCGAATTTAATATAGAGAATGCGCTTGCGGCGCTGTTGGCCGTAACGTCCGCTGGTTTAAGTCTTCAGGCGGCGCTTGATGGTCTGGCAACATTTCGGGGTGTCAAGCGGCGGATGGAATTGTTGGGTGATTTTGGTGGGGTGCGTTTGTACGATGATTTCGCTCATCACCCTACGGCCATTCAGCGGAGTCTTGAGGGCATGAAACAATTTAACGTCGGGCGGGTGCTGGCGGTTTTGGAGCCGCGCTCGAATACCATGAAAATGGGTGCTCATGCCGATCAGTTATCGGCAGCTATAGCACCCGCCGATAAGTGCTGGGTCATGCAGCCGGATGGGATGTCATGGTCATTGTCCGAGGTGCTGGATACGAGCCTTGGCGTTGAAGTGATGTCATCAGTCGATGCAATTGTGGCTTTGGTGGTAGCGGCCGCAAAGCCCGGCGATGCAATAGTTATTATGAGCAATGGCAGTTTCGATGGGATCTACGGAAAGTTTCGCGCGGCTTTATCTGCGGCCTTTGCTGAGTAGATTTCCGGCCTCATTTTAAGGAAAATTTGACGCTATCGTGTTGCCGCATCATAGTAACCCCAGATGCTGTTGCCTGTGGTATTAGGGTATGCGTCAGTTGCAGTTGTGCTGATAAATTCTGTTCTGTGTAGGTGCTGTGGGTGAGTGACCTTTCTATACCATTGTTTCCTTTGCGTACCGTGCTGTTTCCCGGCGGGCCGCTGCCGCTGCGGATCTTTGAGCCGCGTTATCTGGGCATGATCGCCCGCTGCATGAAAGACAATACACAGTTTGGTGTGGTTTTAGCGGCATCGGATGCGGAAAGTTCGCATGTCGATGCCGACAGCGACACTTTTTTAGGCAATTCTATTGGCACGCTGGCAACTATTACTGACTGGTATCAGGGCAGCGATGGCATTCTTGGTATAACAGCGCGTGGTGGTTCACGATTAATTATCCGTTCGCATCATCGTGAGCCTGATGGTTTGTTTATCGGCGATATCGATTTATTGCCAGCAGAAACCGAGGTCGCTTTGCCTACCGAGTATGCCCCGATGGCTAAATTGCTGGAAGTCATTATTAGTGACTTAGGTATCCTGTATAACGATATTGATATGCGTTATGAGGATGCCTCCTGGATCGGCTATCGCCTTGCCGAAATACTGCCAATAGATTTGGACGAAAAGCAGTATTGTTTGGAAATGTCAGATCCGTTGGGCAGAATTGAATTTTTACAGCCTTTGCTGCGATCTTTGCGACAGGAAACCTCAGAGTAGAGGCGCCTGTAAAACGTCTTATGAAAGAATAAACGGAGTTGAATATGAAAACCTGGATGTGCCTTATTTGTGGCTATGTCTATAGTGAGAAGCAGGGTGACCCGGATCACGGTCTGGCGCCGGGTACACTGTGGGCCGATGTACCTTTATCCTGGCGTTGCCCCGATTGTGGAGCGGGCAAGCAGGATTTTGATATGTCGGAAGTTTAAGTTAGACGGGCGTTTTAGTCCGCCAGCTGACGATAACTAATGCCTCTGGACTTTAGTTGTTGCTGCACACTGTCGGGTCCCACCAAGTGCATGGCGCCGACGATAACCAGATAGGTTTTGCCTCTGCTGCTTTTATCGAGCTGCTCAATTTGAGTTGCCCAGTTAATATTGCGGTTAACTATGAGCTCGTTGTATAACTCAGGAATATCGCCTATCCCGTCAAGCATTGTTTTTGCGAGCGCTTGGCTCTCGCCGGATTTCCATGCAGTAACGATGCTTTGCATTTCGGCTTCTGCGCTGGCTTGGTCGTTCAGCGACTCAAGTAAGAAGTCCCCCTGAGTATCCACGGACATGCGATCCAGCACACCAAGCTGGTCTGCTAATGTTTCGAAGCCATCAATGGGTTTACCATCCGCTAAAGCCATCGCAGTGTAGTGCGCCTCAATGCCCCAGGCCGGGTCAAAGCCCATTTGCATGAGTCTGATCTGACTCACAATGATTGCCGCATACCAGGCCTCAGTTTCATTGAGTAGCAGTGTATTTATGCCTAGCATTTCCGCCCTGACTGCGACTTCTTGATAGCGTGCAGTGCCAATTTGTTCTTTGAGTGTTCGGCCTTCAGGGTCTTTGCTTAGTGACTCGATTACGGCCATGGCATTCAGCGTGTCTGCGCTGTCCATGTCGATCTCCATAAGCAGTATGTCGGCCTGTGCATAGGCCTTATCTAATGCCAGTGGCAGCGGATAGTCACTTGAGCGGAGGAAGTGAATTGAGCCCAGTAACAAAAATCGGTTATGGGTTCCTTCGAGCTCCCAAACCGGCACATCCGTAGCATTTGCAGCAAGCGTTGTCAGCGAGAAGCTAAGCAGTGTTATGCGCAGGAATTTATTCACAGTTGGTTCCGTTTTAGCGAGTTACACCGACTTGGCGCTTTCCAGCCACACTATACCGGTATCGATGTTGCCCTCAGGATGCAGGTGCAGCCAGCGATACGCCGGTGGTAGAGTGTCCATAGTAAAGTTATTGCTGTTGGGTAAGAATTGCGAGCAGGTGGATGGCGTGCTGATCATCCGGATGTCATTCTGCAGATGGTCGGATGCCTGATGCACATGCCCCCAGACTACAGCACGAACCTGTGCATAACTGGAGACTATCTCCATAAACTCTTGGCTCTGCCTAAGACCCACGACATCGAGCCAGCGACTGCCCATTGGAATCGGATGGTGATGCAAAAACACGATGGCGTGCTTGTCTCTGCAAGCAGCAAGATCATCGTCGATTGCTGTAAGTTGATCGGCACTGAATTGACCGCCATTGTCGTTTTCAGCATGGGTGTTAAGCATCAGTAGTTGCCAGTTTCCTATCGAAGCCGTTCCGCAGAATTGAAATGGAGCCTCGTTCAACTGCTCTCGCATTATATCCGGCGAATCATGGTTGCCAGGCAGGCAATAAACCGGCGCGCCCAGCGGTTTTAGCATCTTGGCAAATCGGCGATAGCCATCTCGGGTTTCATCCTGCACCAGGTCACCGGTGGCAATAATGGCGTCGGGCCTGCGTGAACCCCGCATGATTTGTTGCAATACAGCCTCGAGCGTATCGCAGGTATTGACGCCGCGCATGAGTGCGCCTCTATCGGCGTGCAAATGCGGATCAGTGATCTGAGCGAGTTTTATAACCTGTTGGTTCATGTTTTGCCGAGTGTTCTTTAGTCCTGTGAATTTTAGATATAGGGCGTGTCATAACTATAAGGGGTCTGCTTTTTTTAAACGCTGACCTGCATCACATGATTATCGCCGTTGGCGGCTAGAAATGCCGTATTTAGGGCAAGAAAAAGCCCTCCGTGGAGGGCTTTTTCAGAGGCTTGCTGCTCGATCGGCTTAATAGCGATAGTGCGCCGGTTTGTAAGGGCCCTCCGTCGGCACATCAATGTACTTCGCTTGAGCGTCTGTCAGCTCTGTGAGGTGAACGCCCAGCTGCTCCAGATGCAGGCGCGCGACCTTCTCGTCGAGATGCTTGGGCAGCACGTAAACTTCATTCTCATAGTTATCTGGGCTCTCCCATAATTCGATCTGTGCCATCACCTGATTGGTGAACGAATTGGACATCACAAAGCTAGGATGGCCTGTTCCACAACCCAGATTCACCAAGCGACCTTCGGCCAGCAAGATGATGCGTTTACCGTCCGGGAAGATGACATGATCAACCTGTGGCTTAATATTTTCCCATTCATATTTCTGCAAAGAAGCCACCTCAATTTCATTATCGAAGTGACCGATGTTGCAAACGATGGCCTGATTTCTCATTGCAGCCATGTGGTCATGATTAATGACATTAAAGTTGCCCGTGGTGGTGACAAAAATATTAGCAACGGGTGCGGCTTCTTCCATGGTTACAATACGGAAACCTTCCATCGCAGCTTGCAAAGCACAGATCGGATCGATTTCAGTAACCCACACTGTGGCACCCAGACCCTTCAATGACTGCGCGCAACCCTTGCCCACGTCACCATAGCCTGCAACGACCGCAATCTTGCCTGCAATCATGACGTCAGTAGCGCGTTTGATGCCATCGACCAATGACTCACGACAACCATAAAGATTGTCGAATTTTGACTTGGTGACTGAGTCGTTAACGTTGATGGCTGGGAAAGGCAAGTCGCCTGCTTGCTGCATTTGATACAAGCGTTGCACCCCGGTGGTCGTTTCTTCGGTAACGCCGCCAATTGCATCCCGTCGGGTGGTGTACCAGCCAGGATGATTTGCCAGATGGTGTTTCATTGATTTAAATAGCGCTACTTCTTCTTCGCTGCCCGGGTTGTCAAGAATCGACGGATCAATTTCGGCTTTGGCACCTAAAATCAACAGCAGAGTGGCATCACCACCGTCATCTAGAATGCGGTTAGGCGCACCACCGTCAGACCATTCCATAGCGCGATGAGTGTATTCCCAGTACTCATCCAGAGTCTCGCCTTTATAGGCAAATACCGGTACGCCCGACGCAGCAATGGCTGCTGCTGCATGATCCTGAGTTGAGAAGATGTTGCAGGAGACCCAGCGAACTTCTGCACCCAGTTCAACCAATGTTTCAATCAACACCGCGGTTTGAATGGTCATGTGCAAAGAGCCCATGATGCGCGAACCGGCCAGCGGCTTTTTATCAGCGTATTCTCGGCGAATCTGCATCAATCCGGGCATTTCAGTTTCGGCGATGCGTATTTCTTTACGGCCAAAGTCGGCGAGAGTGATATCGGCGACGAGATAATCTTCCAGCACTACAGCTGCTTCGGTACTCATAATATATTCTCCTGGTAACAGCCGCGTTTAAACGCTGGCTTTAAGTGCTTCAGCTTTGTCGGTTTTCTCCCATGAGAACTCGACATCTTTGCGGCCAAAGTGACCGTAAGCAGCTGTGGCGCGATAAATGGGGCGGCGAAGATCAAGCATTTCGCGGATACCATAAGGCGTAAGATCGAAGTGTTCGCGGATGAGCGCGGTAAGGCTTTCATGGTCGACGGCACTCGTGCCGAAGGTCTCGACGCTGATTGATGTTGGTTCTGCAACACCAATGGCGTAGGAAAGCTGCACTTCGCAACGTTCTGCCAGGCCCGCGGCAACAATGTTTTTTGCAACGTAGCGGCCTGCATAGGCGGCTGAACGATCAACCTTAGACGGGTCTTTACCTGAAAACGCGCCGCCGCCATGACGGGCCATGCCGCCATAGGTGTCGACAATAATTTTTCGTCCGGTCAGACCGCAGTCACCAACCGGGCCACCAATAACGAAGTTGCCGGTTGGGTTGATGTGGTATTTGGTGTCTGCGTTAAGCCATTCAGCAGGCAGGATAGGCTTAATGATGGTATCCATTACAGCTTCGCGCAGCGCTTCCTGACTGATGTCAGGGTTGTGCTGAGTCGAAAGCACCACGGCATCGATACCTACCGGTTTGCCATCAACATAGTTCAGTGTCACCTGACTCTTTGCATCCGGACGCAACCACGGCAATTCGCCCGATTTACGCACGTCGGCCTGGCGTTTAACCAGCTGATGTGACAATGAAATGGCTGCAGGCATTAGGACATCGGTTTCATTGCTGGCATAGCCGAACATGAGGCCCTGATCGCCGGCACCCTGTTCACGCGGGTCACCGCGGTCAACACCCTGAGCGATATCCGGCGATTGCGCGCCAATGGCATTAAGCACTGCGCAGGATTCGCCGTCAAAGCCCATGTCGGAGCTGTTGTAGCCAATATCGAGCACCACATCGCGAACCAGTCGTTCGAAATCGGTTGGGGCTGATGTAGTGAGCTCGCCTGCCAGCATGACGAAACCGGTTTTAACCACGGTTTCTACTGCCACACGGGCGTCGGCATCATGCGCAATAACTGCATCCACTACTGCATCGGATATCTGGTCAGCCATTTTGTCCGGATGACCTTCAGACACCGACTCGGACGTAAATTGATAGTTGTTTGCCATAGCTAATTTCGTTTCCTGATAATTAAGCAGGCGAGGATTATAAGCGCAGTTAGCGCTGTTAGTGTGACTTTAGTGGTGATGTGGGCATCTCCGGAACAGACTTTGCGTACTTGAGCGCATCCAGTGGACACTTTGGCTGCATAATTCGGCGATTGGTGTTCATCAATGCCCAATCTGTTTGGTTCGCGGCTTGCTTGTATTGCCAGCCGAGCACAGGTAGGCGACAATGCGCGCCCGTTATCCGGCCCTCCGGCCCCTGACTGTAAAAACGATAAAAAATGGCTGTAAATTCAAAGACCCGCAACAACACCGAGGGTATGTACCCTTCCCGTAGAGATCTGGCTAACGCGATACGCGCCCTTGCTATGGACGCAGTGCAGGCAGCAAATTCCGGTCATCCCGGAGCCCCGATGGGGATGGCTGATATCGCTGAGGTGCTATGGAATGACTATCTGAGCCATAACCCTATGAATCCATTGTGGATTAACCGGGATCGCTTTGTGCTTTCGAACGGGCATGGGTCAATGTTGTTGTATGCGCTGTCCCATCTGAGCGGCTACCCGCTGACAATGGATGAGATCAAAAACTTCCGCCAGCTTGGCTCCCGCACTGCAGGTCATCCTGAGTATGAGCCTGAGATTGGCGTTGAAACCACCACCGGGCCCTTGGGTCAGGGCCTTACCAATGCTGTTGGTATGGCCGTTGCCGAGAAGGTTCTCGGGGCTCAATTTAATCGCCCGGGCCACAATGTCATTGACCATCGCACTTGGGTATTTCTCGGTGATGGTTGTTTGATGGAAGGTATTTCGCATGAAGCCTGCTCACTCGCCGGCACCTTAAAGCTGGGTAAGTTAATTTGTTTTTACGACGACAACGGCATTTCAATTGACGGTGACGTTGACGGCTGGTTTACCGATGACACGCCCGCCCGTTTCGAAGCTTATGGCTGGCATGTGGTTCCGGGTGTCGACGGGCACGACCCTAAAGCGCTGCAGGGCGCTGTTGATAAGGCTCTGGCATCCGACAAGCCAAGTCTGATTTGCTGTAAAACTATTATTGGCTTTGGTGCGCCGAACAAGCAGGGCACCGAAGCCACTCACGGTGCACCCCTGGGCGATGCTGAAATTGCAGCTGCCCGAGAAGCGCTGGCCTGGCCTTATGCGCCGTTTGAAATACCCGCCGAGATAAGTGAGGCATGGGATGCGCGCAGCAAGGGGGCTGCTGCCGAAGCTGCTTGGGATGAGCGTTTTGATGCCTATCAGGGCGCTTTCCCTGAATTGGCAGCAGAATTGCAGCGACGCATGTCCGGCGAATTGCCGGCTGGGTGGTCCGAGGCTGTTGCGCAAGAGATTGCCAAAATGGCGACATCCGATGCGAAGAATGCAACCCGCAAAGCATCGCTGATTAGTTTGAATGCCTTTGCCCCGCATCTGCCAGAATTGATCGGTGGGTCTGCTGATCTGACCGGTTCAAATCTCACCGAACATGCGGCGTCCAAGTGGCTTACCGCTGATGATGCCGATGCCAACTACATTTCATTTGGTGTGCGTGAGTTCGGCATGGCGGCAATGCTCAATGGTATGGCGTTGCATGGTGGTTTTATACCTTACGGCGGCACCTTCCTGACCTTTTCTGATTATGCCCGTAATGCGTTACGCATGGCGGCGCTGATGAAAGTGCAGAATATTCTTGTGTTTACTCACGACTCTATTGGTCTGGGTGAAGATGGTCCCACGCATCAGCCGGTTGAGCACATAGCAAGCTTGCGTCTGATGCCTAACATGGCGGTTTGGCGTCCGTGTGATACTACTGAAACTGCGGTGGCGTGGCAGGATGCTATTGAACGTCGTGAAGGTCCGACCAGTTTGATTTTGTCGCGTCAGGGCTTGGCTCCGCAGGCACGCAATGCTGAGCAGCTTGCCGATATTCGTCGAGGTGGTTATGTATTGTGCGATGCCGACAATGCACGGGCTGTGATTATTGCGACCGGCTCTGAAGTTGATCTTGCGGTCGCTGCTGCTGCCGAATTAGCCGCTGAAGGGATTGCTGTTCGTGTTGTTTCTATGCCCTGTGTCGAAGTCTTTGATGCTCAGGACGCTGTTTATCGAGAATCCGTATTGCCGGCAGCGCTTGATAAGCGGATTGCGGTGGAAGCGGGCGTCACTAATGGCTGGTACCGCTATGTTGGCATGTCTGGCCGCGTCATTGGCCTTGACAACTTTGGTGCATCAGCGCCGGCCAGCGAGCTGTTTAAAAAGTTTGGGTTTACCGTGGACAACATCAAGTCCGTTGTTAAAGAATTGTTGTAGAGCAAATTGATACAAATGGTTTCGTGAACAATGTTCACGTGCAGATTATTTATAAGGCGGAAACTGGCCTTGCGGAAGAACAACAGGAGTAAGCAGTAATGGCAGTAAAAATTGCGATAAATGGTTATGGACGTATTGGTAGGAATGTCCTGCGTGCATTGTACGAGAGTGACCGTACCAATGAACTTCAGATCGTGGCCATTAATGATTTGGGTAATGCCGATACCAACGCACATTTGACGAAGTACGATACCGCTCATGGCGTGTTTGGTTTTGATGTCTCTGTCGAGGGCGATGAGCTGGTAATCAATGGCGACCGCATTAAAGTATTTGCTGAGCGCAACCCTACCAACTTGCCTTGGGGCGAGCTTGGTGTTGACGTAGTGCTTGAATGCACAGGTTTCTTCGCGAGTAAAGAAAAGTCACAGGCGCACATTGATGCTGGTGCCAAGAAAGTCGTTATTTCTGCGCCTGCAGGTAATGCGGTAGATGCCACTATTGTTTATGGCGTAAACCATGAGCTTTTGAAAGCATCCGATACCGTTATTTCAAATGCTTCCTGCACCACTAATTGCCTCGCGCCTCTGGTTAAACCGTTGCATGAAGCAATTGGTATAGAGAAAGGCATCATGACCACGATCCATGCTTACACCAATGACCAGGTTTTGACTGACGTGTATCACACCGACCTGCGTCGTGCGCGTTCAGCTACTATGTCGATGATTCCGACTAAAACTGGCGCGGCTGCTGCAGTTGGCATGGTTTTACCTGAGCTTGACGGTAAGTTGGATGGCTTCTCAATGCGTGTGCCGACTATCAATGTGTCAGTTGTTGATCTGACATTTACTGCGTCACGCGATACCACTGTGGATGAAATTGACTCTATTCTTAAAGCCGCAAGCGAAGGCGCGTTGAAAGGCGTTCTTGGGTACACGAATGCCCCGCTTGTATCGATTGATTACAATCACAATCCGGCATCTTCAACCTACGATTCAACCATGACTAAAGTGCTCGGTGGCAATTTGGTTAAAGTGTGTTCTTGGTATGACAACGAGTGGGGCTTTTCTAATCGTATGCTTGATACCACTTTGGCCCTCATTAATGCCAAGTAACATCAGTTAAGCTGTCGCAGGAAGAGCAACAGGTATGTCAGTGTTGAAAATGTTAGATTTGGATATTGCCGGAAAACGGGTGATGATCCGGTTGGATTTGAATGTTCCGGTTGAAGACGGTCGCGTCACCAGCGATGCCCGGATCAAAGCGACACTGCCTACTATTACAGCGGCGCTGGAAGCAGGAGCTGCTGTAATTTTACTCTCTCACCTTGGTCGTCCGACTGAAGGGCAATTTGAGGAGCAGTTTTCTTTAAGCCCTATTGCCCGTCATCTCAGCGTACTCTTGAATCAGGATATCCGCTTGGCCAGTGACTGGCTAAATGGGGTTGATGTAGCTCCCGGTGACGTTGTGTTGTGCGAGAACGTCCGCTTTAATGTGGGCGAAAATGCTGATGATGAGGCGTTGTCTGAGCGGATAGCTGCGCTTTGCGATGTGTTTGTTATGGATGCTTTTGGCACCGCACATCGTGCTCAGGCAAGTACCCATGGCGCAGCAAAGTATGCTCCGGTGGCCTGTGCCGGACCACTCTTGGTTGCAGAGCTTGATGCTTTGGGTAAGGCAATGGATGAGCCGGCTCGTCCGGTTGTGGCTATTGTTGGCGGATCAAAGGTATCGACAAAGCTTACCGTTCTTGAAGAGCTTGCAAAGCATGTTGATTCGATGATTGTTGGTGGTGGTATCGCTAATACATTTATTGCAGCGGCGGGTTACCCTGTTGGCAAATCTTTGTATGAAGAAGCTATGCTCCCGCAGGCGACGAAGCTGGCTGTTGAGTCAAAAATTCCATTGCCTCTCGATGTGGTCAATGCCGCAGCGTTTAGTGCGGATGCTGAGGCTATCCCGCGTGAGTTGACCGATACTCAGACGGACGAAATGATTCTTGACGTAGGCCCGAAAACGTCTCAGCTCTATGCTGAGATAATTGCGAATGCCGGCACTATTGTTTGGAATGGTCCGCTTGGTGTGTTTGAGATAGATCAGTTTGGCAACGGTACGCGAGAGCTTGGCGAGGCTATTGCAAATAGCAAGGCCTTCAGTATTGCTGGCGGAGGTGACACGTTGGCGGCTCTTGAAAAATATGGGCTGAGCGACAGAATGTCGTATATCTCAACCGGTGGGGGCGCATTCCTTGAGTTTCTGGAAGGCAAGAAACTCCCGGCGGTAGCGGTTTTGGAGTTGCGGGCTAGATAATCGCCCTTTCGGTTGATCCTATGTCGGGGTCAGCTGCGCATTCGTCTAACCGCCGTTGCGGCTGTAATTGAGCAGCAAAATCACACATTTATTGTGGGATAATCCAGATCATGGTCAATGAATCTATGCGAAGAACCAAAATTATTGCGACCCTCGGTCCTGCGACTGACGAGGAGGGTGCTGTTGAGCAGCTCATCCGTGCGGGCGCTGATGTCTTCAGACTGAACTTTTCTCATGGCGACGCCGATGAACAGCGTCGACGGGTAAAAATGGTTCGTGAAGCATCGCGTTTGGTGGGTAAGCATGTTGGTATTTTGGGAGATCTGCAGGGACCAAAAATCCGCATTCGTCGATTCAAGGAAGGCCGCGTCCAATTGACTGAAGGCCAAGTGTTTGTTCTTGATAGCAGTCTTGATGGGAACTCTGGTGACGAAACAACAGTGGGAGTTGCCTACCAGAGTTTGGCCGATGATGTGAGGCCGGGTAATGTGCTGTTGCTTGATGACGGACACGTCTCGATGTTGGTCGAAAAAGTTGAGAGTCCCCGTATTGTGTGCCGTGTGCAGGTTGGCGGCGAACTAAGCAATCAGAAGGGGATTAATTTGCACGGTGGCGGGTTGTCAGCTCCGGCCCTCACCGAGAAAGACCGCGTTGATATATTGCTCGCCGCGGAACTTGAAATCGATTGGATGGCGGTGTCATTTGTCAGATCTGCGGCTGACATTGATGAAGCGCGAGATTTGCTGCGTGATGCCGGCTGTGGAGCGCATCTGGTTGCCAAAATCGAACGCAGTGAGGCTGTTGTTAACCTTGAGAGTATTATTGACGCAAGCGATGCAGTAATGGTTGCGCGTGGTGACCTCGGTGTTGAAGTGGGTTACGCATCACTGACGAGTTTGCAGAAACGCATTATTAAAACCACTCGCACGCGGCATAAGGTTGTAATTACAGCGACCCAGATGATGGAGTCGATGATTCACAGCCAGATCCCTACTCGTGCCGAAGTATCCGATGTCGCCAATGCGGTAATGGATGGCACTGATGCGGTAATGTTATCTGCGGAATCGGCTGTCGGCGATTTCCCGGTCAAGGCCGTGGCGGCTATGGCGGAGATTTGTCTGGGTGCTGAAGCGCATGATCTGGTATCTGGCCGCCGCAATGGTCGCGACCGGCACTTCCAAAATGTCGACGAGGCGGTGGCTATGGCGGTTATGCACACCACCGCACATATGGACGTTGCTGCTATCGTGGCATTAACTGAATCGGGGTCTACAGCAAGATGGATGTCGCGTATTCGTTCGGATATTCCTATTTTTGCCTTTACCCGCCATAAAGAGACCCGACGACGTGTCACGTTATATCGCGGTGTCTATCCAGTGTATTTCGATATTACCGATACCAATGCTGAGCGCCTTCATCAGGATATGTTTAACAAACTCATAGACCTGCATAAGGTAGATCCCGGCGATTTGCTGGTGTTTACGCAGGGTGATTTAACCGGTATCTCGGGTGGCACCAATTCGATGAAAATTCTTTGCGTGACCGGCAGTGACCAGCCAGTGAATAGTCACAACGGGCGGATCAACGACTAGGCTGTGTCTGCCGTGGCTGCGGATATACTTCTCTGACTTACATTGTTGATGCCCGTTTGCATTTATGTTGCGGGCCTTTAAAAGGTACACGCTGATATGTGGTCTTGTTCGCGTTCTGTTTTTCGTTTGATTGGTGTTCTCTGCCTTAGTGTGATTGGGTTGTTGTCTGCGCATGCGCAGCCGTCCGTTGAGAAAACGCCCAATGATTCATCGAAAGGACTTGTTCTTGTGGCCGGCGCTACCGGCGGTACCGGAAAAGAAATCGTCAAACATTTGCTTGGTAGCGGCTTTGATGTTCGTGCCATGGTGCGAAATGAAACCAAGGCGCGAGCGTTATTCGGTGACGACGTCACTTATGCAGTTGCTGATGTCCGTCAGCCTGACCAGTTAATCGAAGCAATGACCGGCGCACGCTATGTTGCTGTGGCAATCGGTGCAACCCGCGGTGACTCGACTAATTCTCCACAATTTGTTGATTTTGGCGGGGTCCGTAATCTGGCCGATGTTGCTGCTGCTCTGAATGTTCAACAGTTTGTTTTAGTGTCATCTTCCGGCGTTACCGATGAGGATCATTTCCTTAATCGGATGTTCGATAATGTGTTGAAATGGAAGTTACAGGGTGAGGACGCCTTGCGTGCCAGCGGCGTGCCTTTCACCATTGTAAGGCCCGGTGGTTTGGTTAATAAGCCTGGGGGGCAGGATAAGATAGTGTTTGCGCAGGGCGACACCACCTCCGGTACGATCACTCGTGATGACGTTGCCATTATTTGCGTGGCTGCGCTGCAATCTCCAGAAGCAGTCAATAAAACCTTTGAAGCTTATTCCGAACCCGGGACACCCTCGGGTAATTGGCCGGCAATGTTTGGCGCGCTGATAGCCGATTAAAAAACCTTTCTTGCAGCGTTATCCGGAATAGTTCCGGGTGGCAATTTATCTGCTTATGGATACTAAGATGAATAAAAAACAACCTAATCTGCTGTCCCGTTTTATGAAGACGGCCTCACAAATTGAGTCAAATGAGTTGCGTTCGGTGCTGCTGGCATTTGCCTTGGTCTTTACTCTAATGGCGGCTTGGTACATTTTGCGGCCAGTGCGGGATGCGATGGCCAGTGAGTGGACCGATACTGAGGTTAGCTTTTTATGGAATATTAATTTTTTAGTTAGTGTATTTGCCGTCGCTATCTATGGCTTTGCCGTTTCTAAAGTGAAATTTAAGTATTTGGTTCCTGGGGTGTATGGGTTTTTTGCCGCATCTTTTGTCGCCTTCTATTTTGGCGTGAGTGGTGTCGAGGACCGCGTGCTTATTGATAAAATCTTCTATGTCTGGGTGAGCGTCTTTAGTCTCTTTCATATCTCAGTGTTCTGGAGCTTCATGTCCGATTTGTTCACTAAGGAGCAGTCTAATCGTCTCTTTGCATTTATAGCAGCGGGTTCAAGTGCAGGCGCGTTGATTGGTCCGCTGATTCCAGCATTGTTTGCCGACGACCTGGGCACCGATACCTTGATGTTAATTGCCGCTGTAGTTTTGATTTTTCCCATTGGGATAGTGCTGTATCTCGAGCGCCTTAAGGTGGTTGATTTGCATAATGAGGTTGTGCACGCTGATTTGAGTGCGGCGAAGATTGGTGGCAACCCATTTGCGGGCTTCAAAATGTTTGTGACTAACCCCTATTTGTTGGCAATTGGCGCTTTTATCCTTCTGTATACAGCCATTGGCTCATTCGTGTATTTTGAACAGAAGAATCTCTTGGCACAGTTTATTGAAACCCGTGCAGAGCGCACAGAAGTTCTGGCCATGGTTGATTGGGTGGTTAATATTTTGACATTCGCTATTGGCATGTTTGCGACGGGTCGTATTGTTGAGCGTTTTGGGATGGCCGTGACTCTGTCGTTGGTTCCGTTTGTTATTGCCGCCGGTCTATTGGTCCTGGCTTTCGCACCTTTGCTGACTGTGGTGCTGGTTCTCCAGGTGGTTCGTCGAGCGGGCAATTATGCGATCACCCGCCCTTCGCGTGAAATGCTGTTTACCGCAGTAGATCGCGAGACGCGATTTAAGGCGAAGCCGGTTATTGACATTGCGGTGTATCGTGGCGGTGATGCTGTGAGCAGTATTGCGTTTGCAGGTCTTACCGATGGGGTGGGTCTTGGCTTGGGGGCAATGGCTGCCGTGGGCGCAGGCATTGCGGCACTCTGGGGTGTGGTGGGTCGGTATCTCGGACGAATGTTTACCCGGATGGATATCCAGAAAGCACCGCTGAAGGAGTAGCGTCTAAGCTTGGTGTTCAGCTGCCCTGCAGGGATTTTAGGTCTTCTAGCACTTGGGCGGAGTGGGATTCTGCATTGACCTTGCCGTAGTGCTTGGCAATGTGGCCTTCTGGATCGATGATAAAGGACTGGCGCTTCGCCATCTCGAAACTGCCGATCTTCGCGTAAACCCCATAAGCTTTGGCTGTGCTTTTGTCTGTGTCGGCAAGAATCGAAAAGGGCAGGCTGTATTTTTCAGAAAAATCTGCATGCGACTCGACGTCGTCGAGGCTCACGCCCATCACTACCGCATTGATTTCATCGAAAGCAAAGATATTGTCGCGAAATGCACAGGCTTCTTTCGTGCAGCCTGGCGTATCGTCTTTGGGGTAAAAGTAAAGGGCTACCCATTGGCCTCGGTACTGTTCAAGTGAAACCCATTTACCGTTCTGGTCCTGCAGCTTGAACTCTGGTGCGACCTTGCCTGGTTCCAATGCCACCGCATTGAGTGAAATGCCCAGTATCAGCCAGAGACTTGAGAGTATGCCCTTTTTTACATTGGTCATCATGCCGTCCTATTGGTCATTATTGGTTGGAAGTGCCTTTAAGTTTACACAAAATTTAGTCGTTGAGCGTGGCATAGCAGATGCACCTTTGCTGCGGTCGCTGTACTATGTGGCAATGTTGCTGGGCAAATCAAAGACTGCTAAATCCGCTGCGGACACGCCTAAGATGGGCCTTGTGCTGCCTGGGGGCGGTGCTCGTTGCGCTTATCAAGTGGGCGTACTTAAGGCGGTTGCCGAATTAATGCCGCCACGCGCGGCTAACCCGTTTTCCGTTATTAGCGGCACGTCTGCCGGAGCGATTAACTCGGTTGTTTTAGCGACTCGCGCAAAGTCGTTTCGCAACGCTATCGCCGATATGGAGTTGGTGTGGGGACACTTCCGTTCAGAGCAGGTGTTTAAGTCAGATGCGTGGACCATGTTGTGTACCAGTCTTCGCTGGCTAGGTGCATTGGTGTCGGGCGGAGTGCTCGTTACGCCACCGAAGTCGCTGCTTAATAATGCGCCACTGCGGGAATTGCTGCAGCAGAATGTGCGCATGAACTATATCGACCGATCATTAGAACGAGGCTATCTGGATGCAATAGCGGTAACCGCCGCAGGTTATGATTCTGCCCGCTCAGTAACGTTTTTTCAGTCCCGCGAAGATGTTTTGGAGTGGGAGAGAGTTCGCCGCAAGGGCAATCAGGATAAAATTACTCTTGATCATTTAATGGCGAGTGTTGCTGTGCCGATGGTGTTTCCCCCGGTTCAGTTGGGAAAGGAGTTTTTTGGCGATGGCGCTATGCGGCAGGCCACACCCTTGTCACCTGCTGTGCGTTTAGGAGCCGATAGGATTCTGGTCATTGGTGTTCGTAATGAGGAGCAGGACTCACTAAAAGCCGGAGCTCCGCAGTCCCCCAATTTTGGCCGCATTGCAGGTTACATGCTTGACGCATTGTTTATGGATGGTCTTTCGGCTGACCTGGAACGCCTCACCCGGTTGAACACCATTATTGCTAACGTGCCGCAGAAAGTCGTCGAGAACGAAGGCGAGCGGTTACGGTTTATCGAAGCCTTCGTTATATTGCCAAGCGAGGATATTCGAGACATCGCCGGGCAGCATATGCATGAACTGCCATGGCCGGTTCGCATGCTGCTGCGCGGGATAGGGGCAATGAATACTGGCGGTCGTCAACTGTTGAGCTATTTGTTGTTCGAATCGGGTTATACCCGGCATCTTATTGATCTTGGTTATCGCGATGCGATGGCCAATAAAGACGATCTATTAGCTTTCATGCAGGGGAAGGATATGATGACCGAGGGCGGTATCAGCGGCTGGAGTAGGCTGGATACCGAGTACATGGACGAATCTAATGGGCTTAGTATTCCGGTGAGTGCTGGTTCAGGTGAGGAAGAGCGCCCCTAACCCAAGGAACGCAACAAAGCCGATCACGTCGGTAAACGTGGTAAGCACTACACCGCCGGCCAGCGCAGGATCAATATTAAGCCGACGCAGTATCAGCGGAATGCTGAACCCGGCCAGCGCAGCTGCCAGGAGATTAATGGCCAGTGCAGCGGCGATAATGACACCGACTTTCCAGCTCGCGAAAAACAGCATGGTTACCACTGCAACTACGGCAGCCCAGATTATTCCATTTAATACGGCGACGGAGAGCTCTTTTCTCAGCAGCCAGCGTTGATTCGAATCCTGAACGCGACCCAATGCTATGCCGCGGATCATGAGTGTTAGCGTCTGGCTTCCTGCGATACCCCCCATGCTGGCAACTACCGGCATCAATACGGCAAGTACCACCACTTTCTCGATAGTTGGTTGAAACAGACTGACCACGGCTGCGGCGAGAAATCCAGTAGCCAGGTTAGCTCCCAGCCAAACGGCACGGCGACGACTGCTGCTCACAACAGGAGCAAACATGTCATCGTCTTCATCGAGGCCTGCTCTGCTTAGAATGTCGTGATCTGCGAGTTCCTGAATAACATCGACAACATCATCGATGGTAATCTGTCCGAGCAGCAACCCGGCGTCATTAACGACCGCAGCAGTAACCATATCCAAGCCTGTAAATACTTTAGCCACCTCGGCTTCCGATGCGCTAACGTCAATGGCCTCGGCTTCTTTGTCAAGAATCTCTTTTACCTGAGTTTGCGGATTACTGGTGACGAGTTTAGATAACAGCACGGTACCTTGATAACGATCCTTAGTGTCAACAACAAAGATACTGTTGGTGTTATCAGGGAGTTCGCCAAGCGTGCGCAAGTAGCGCAAGGCAAGGTCAACCGTAACGTCCGGTTGCACTGAGACAGCGTCCGGATTCATCAAACCACCGGCGGTATCCTCAGGCCATGCCATCACTGATTCAAGGCGTTGTCGGTCGCGTATGCTTAGAGACTTGATGACCTCATCAGTTATATCCTGCGGCAGGTCAGCGACCAGATCAGCAAGGTCATCCAGCTCCATGCCTTCGGTAGCAGCAAGAACTTCCTCCGCAGTAATGCGCTCCAGAAGTCCGGTACGCACCGCATCGTTTAATTCAAGCAGGACATCGCCTTCGTCATCTGTGTTGGTAAAATCCCAGACGATTTGGCGCTTCTCCGGCGGCAAAGACTCAATGAGCAGAGCAACTTCCGAGGGGTGAAGTTCTGCAACAATAGCTGCGAGCTGCTCAGGAGCGCCGTCCTCAATAAGGACGCTCAGCTGATCAAGGTCCGACTTTATATCCTTTTTCATAGGTGTGGTCCGCCAAAAGCAATGCCCGATACGGCTGCCTTTTTATCGCGATGACAGCATCTGTAGGGTGTCGTGATAGTGTTGGAGTGTAGCGGGGAACTCGGAAAAGCACGAGTCTTGAATTCGGGATGATCAGGTATCAGTGCCGGGTGGTATTTTAAGTAACTCATTATGGCGGCTCATAATGTGCCTGTACTCTTTGCTTAGCGCCTTAGTGATTTCTTCTACAATGTATACTGACCGATGCTGCCCGCCGGTGCAGCCGATGGCTACTGTCATATAGTTTCGCCGTGTTTCAGTGTATTCGGGAATTCGGTGACGCAGAAAATCGAGAATATCCTGCATCATGGTGCGGACTAATTCGTTGGGTGCGAGAAAGTCGGCAACTCCCTGATCTTTGCCATTCAGATGTCGCAGCGAAGGTTCCCAGTAGGGGTTGGGCAAACAGCGCACATCAAATACAAAGTCTGCATCAAAAGGCACTCCGTGCTTGTAACCAAATGATTCTATCAGTAATGAAATCTCATCCTCTTCACGCCCGCCAACGCGTTGGCTAATAAGGTCGCGGAGTTCATACACGCTGGTGTTGGTCGTATCGATAACCAGATCGCAGGAGTTTGATACGGCGCTGAGCAATTTACGCTCTCTTTCAATAGCATCGCTCATGCTCATGCTCTTGCCGCGCAGAGGATGCTTGCGCCGTGTTTCTCTGTAGCGCTTTAGCAGAACATCAGTATCCGCGTGAAGATAGATAACATCGGCGCTGATATTCTTCTTTCGCAGGGAATAAAACAATTCGGGCAGAGCATTAAGATCCGCCTCTTTGTTGCGAGCATCAATGCCCAGAGCTAGGTTCTCATAAGCTCTATCCGAGCTTTCTATTAACTGAGAAAGCATTGATCCCAGAAGGCTAACGGGAATATTATCGATGCAGTAAAAATCGAGATCTTCCAGCATATTCAGTGCAACACTTTTGCCTGATCCTGATAGCCCGCTGACAATAAGTATGCGCATTTTTTAAGAGACGTTGCGTTTTAATGAATCCCGAGCGTGGTGATCGGTTGTTTTTTCTTTGTGTTTTTTCACTTGACGATCAAGCTTATCGGCCAGCGCATCAATGGCAGCGTACATATTGTCGTCTACAGCATCGGCGAAGAGGGTGGCACCAGTTACATGAATGGTTGCCTCTGCTTTATGCTCGAGTTTTTCAACAGTAAGGATGCATTGGATGTCCGTGACATTGTCGAAGTGGCGCTCAATGCGCTTTATTTTATCGCCCACATATTCACGGAGAGCATCGGTAACTTCGACATGGTGGCCACTTAGATTGACTTGCATATTTGACTCCTTAATTGTAATTTTTTCAGCGCATAGGCCTAAATTAATTGACGCTATAGTGTATTAGTGCAGTGCCCGCTTCTTTCGTTCACTTGATGAGGGAATATTCATGGCTTCCCTGTATTTAGCAATAGTGCGGCGTGCAATGTTGCTGCCCTCTGCCATTAGTAACTTGGCAAGCTTGCTGTCGCTGAGAGGCTTGTCAGGAGGCTCCTCACCTATCAGTCGCTTTATTCGTGCCCTTATAGCGGTTGAGGATTCGCCCGTTCCATCCATTGCGGTTAATTGGCTGGAGAAAAAGTATTTGAACTCAAATACCCCGCGGGGTGTGTGCATATATTTACTGGTAGTGATGCGTGAAATAGTCGATTCATGCATGCCTACTGCATCTGCAATATCACGGAGTATCATTGGCTTCATAGCCGTTTCCCCATCTTCAAGAAAGTTTACCTGACGCTCAACGATACATATAGCGACTTTGAGCAGTGTCTCGTTACGAATTTCAAGGCTGCGAATAAGGAACCTTGCTTCCTGCAGTTGCGAGCGCAGCGTGCTGTGGGCGTCTCCGCTAGCCAGTGCGCTGGCGTAGGCGTGGTTGATGGATAATTTCGGGGACATGCTGCGATTAACATCAACTACCCAACGGTTATCTTGCTTGCGCACATAGACATCAGGCACAACGTATTCCGCAGTATCATTTGATATGGCTGAGCCAGGCTTCGGATGGGAAGCCCGAATTAGCCGGAGCGCCTGGTCAAGGTCTGCTTCTGAGACACTGAGGTTTCTGCGCAATAGTGTTAGTTCGTTATCAGCAACAAATTCTAATGATGTGGCAGCAACATTTAACGCCAGTGAAAGGCCCGGTTCATTAGGATCGAGTTGCTGCAGCTGCAGCTGAATGCATTCGGATAAATCACGTGCGCCGACGCCGATCGGATCAAGCCCTTGCAGTTTGCTGAGTGCTACTTCAATCTCTGTGGCAGTAAATTCAGGTCCTTGAGGTAAAAAATCCGCAATATTTTGCAATGTCTCAGTGAGGTATCCATCGTCATTTATGTAGTCAACGAGAGTCTGAGCAATAACAACTTCGCGCGGACTGAACTGCTCCATTTCGATTTGCCAAAGCAAATGCTGCTTGAGTGTTTCGGTGCTTTCGTCAGCGAAGTCAGGTTGTAGATTGCTTTCGCCGGAGTTGGAGCTATTGCCGGGCTCATCCCAGCTGTTTTCGAAATCTTCACCTTGAACAACTTCAATATTTGCTTCGTCAGCACTGGACTCGGTGGTCTCGAGTGGAGCAGGCTCTTCCTGCTCGAGCATAACATTGGCCTCGAGAGCTTCCTGAATCTGCGCATTAAGTTCCATCACTGGCATCTGCAGCAGGCGAATTGCCTGCTGAAGCTGCGGGGTCATGGCGAGTTGTTGACCCAGTTTCAGCTGCAGAGAGAGTTTGGCCATCTATGTTCTGCTTAATCCTATGCTGGTGGCAGTTATTCCCGATTCAAGTGCAATTATGAGGCTGCTGGATCAAATACGGTAGGGCCTGTGTCATAGTTTAAAGTCACCGCCCAAATAGACCTGTTGCACACGCTCATTTTTAACAATGTCGTCCGCCGAACCGCAGGCAATCATTTCACCGTTCGCTAGAATATAGGCTCTGTCGCAGATGCCGAGGGCTTCGCGCACGCTGTGGTCTGTAATTAGCACGCCGATATCGCGTTTGGTGAGATGCTGAATAATGCGTTGTATATCCAGAACGGTAATAGGATCGACGCCTGCAAAGGGTTCATCGAGCATGACAAAACGGGGCTCTGCCGCCAGTGCCCGGGCAATTTCTACGCGGCGTCGCTCCCCACCGGAAAGATTAATGCCCTGACTGTTGCGGATATGGCTAATGTTAAGTTCATCAAGTAGCTCTTCGAGCAACCTTTGGCGGTCATCCCTTCTTAGCTCTTGACGGGTTTGCAAAATGGCCATGATGTTATCGCTCACGGTCAGCTTACGAAAGATGGACGCTTCCTGAGGCAGATAACCCAGCCCGAGACGGGCGCGCCGATGCATTGGCATCGGAGTCAGGTCAGTGTCATCGAGCATGACTTTGCCGGCATCGCAGCGTATAAGACCGACGATCATATAGAAGGCTGTAGTTTTACCTGCACCATTGGGACCAAGTAAACCAACCACTTCGCCACTGTTTATGTCCAATGAAATGTCGTTCACGACATCGCGCATCTTAAAACGCTTTTTGATATTTTGTGCTGAAAGTGTGCTCACGTATCAATCCGTCAGTTATTGAAGTTCGGGTGAATTTGGGTCGATTATGATTTGAACGGAACCGCTGTCTCCTGAATCCGCACGTACGCGCCGCGACACCAAATCATAGGTAATGCTTGAGCTGCTCATCCTGTTGGCACCATCACTGAATGCTGCCTCATCACTTAAGGTGACTGTGCCCGCTTTCAGATCATAAATCATTAGCTTGCCTTCTCCCTGATTGATCTTTCCGGTTTCCGCGTCGGTTTGCTCGAATCGAGCAGGGGCCCCGGTTAATTCTGCGTGATCTAATTCATGGGCTACAAAATTAAGACGGGCGCTGTCGCAGGTGAGCACAGAGAGCGCTGTTTCGACACGCACGTTGCCATTGAATACCCATAGCCCGTCATTAAAATCAATTTTGTCGGTTTCAGCGTAGTCTGCTGAAATGCTCATGCCCCCTTGAGTGATGCGCAGACCTGTGAACGATAATCGGTTGGTGGTGTAATTGAAGTCCGATGAGTCTGCATCGATGCTAATGGGGATGTCAGGTTGAAGCTCGTAGTCGGGGGCCGCCGCCACGAGAGGGAGTGCCAGCAGAACCAGCAGTCCGCTGGTGATATTACGGTAGAAATTTGCCATTAACATTGGAGAGTATTTTAACCTCGCTGGTATCAAGATAAGCGTCCATGCCCGTCCCCTTTACGTTCTGACCATTCTGCATGATGTTGACCTTCTTATTTGTTCTGGCCAGTTTTTTATCAGGGAACAGATCAATTTGTGTTGTTCTTATAGAGGTCTCCGTTTTGCCCGCGGATTTTGAAAGGATAAGCACATTGCCGCTAAGCTCGACCAGTTTACCATCTGGCGGAATCTTGCCTTTATCGGCGAACAGATCCCAGGGTACATCTGCAGATGGTTCGTAACTGAGAGCAATATTGGTGAGGTTAATATGGTCATTGTCCGGCGACTGCTCAGCTCTGTCTGCTCGCAGCCGGTATAGTGTTTTGCCATCTTTGCCGGTGCCGCTCATTTCGGCACCTTTAATGAAGTAGGCCAGTCCCAGCGATGGTGGGGTATAGCGTTCCTCTTGTTCCGGGCTATCGTTCTGCAGCATAAGGAAGCTGCTGATGCCTGCCGCCAAAGCCAGCAGCACAATACGGACGGTTGAGCGTGTATCTTTAATCGGACTCAAGTCTGCACAGCCTGCTGCGCATCGATCAGCAGGTCGCACACTTCGCGCACGGCACCGCTGCCGCCGGGTGCGGTGGTAAGCCAGTCTGCTTGCTTGCGAACGGTTTGATGCGCATCCTGCACGGCAATGGAGAGCCCTGCGGCCTGCATGCACTCCAGATCAGGTATGTCATCACCAACATAAGCCACTTGCTGGAGTTTAATCCCTAGTTTTTTTATGAGCGTATTAAGCGCATTTATTTTGTCGCTTTGTCCGAGATAAACATAAGCTACATCGAGTTCCTTCATGCGGGCTTCAACCGGGCGAGATTTTCGTCCTGAAATAATTGCCAGCTCCATGCCATGGCGCATGAGTGCACGCATGCCGTAGCCATCGCGAGCATGAAAAACTTTTTGCTCGCGACCTTCGGCATCAAAAAACAGCCGACCATCAGTGAGCACGCCATCGACATCAAGCACTAATAGTTTTATGTTGGCTGCGCGCTGCCATATTGCTTTTTTTGTCATTTTTTAACCATTCCTCCAGCATTGCACGCAGGTTGCGCGCCATACTTCATGTTCACATTATGCCAGCACGAAGCAGATCATGGACATTAAGCGCACCGATAGCACGGTTGTCCTCATCAACAACAATCAGTCCGTTGATTCTGTTGTCCTCGAGAATAAGCACCGCTTCGGCCGCAAGCATTTCTGGCCGAATGGTTTTGCATTTGCGCGACATGATCTCTGCAATCGCGATGTCGCGGATGTCACCATATCGATCGACTGCCCGCCGGAGATCTCCATCAGTAAGGATGCCTTGCAGAATGCCGTTGCTGTCCGTAACTGCGGTCATGCCCAAGCCTTTGCTGGTCATTTGCATGAGGCCTGCAGAGAGCTTCTCTTTGCTGTGGACTGCTGGCATGGCATCGCCGCTGTGCATTAAATCAGCGATAGTCAGCAATAGCTTTTTGCCCAGCGAACCACCTGGGTGCGACAAAGCAAAGTCTTCTTTGGTAAATCCCCGCTGGTCGAGCAAAGCAACAGCAAGGGCATCACCCATCGCGAGAGTTGCCGTTGTCGAAGCGGTGGGGGCCAGATTCATCGGGCAGGCTTCTTCACTAACCCCAACATCGATCACTACATTCGCCGCTTTGCCCAGCGATGAGTCAGGGGTACCGCTCATAGTAATTAACGGGATGCCGAGGCGTTTGAGTAACGGAATCAGCTCGAGTATTTCGTTGGTCTCGCCCGAATTGGATATGCCGATCACCAGATCTTTAGCGGTAATCATGCCCAGATCACCATGACTCGCTTCACCCGGGTGGACGAAAAAAGCCGGGGTTCCTGTGCTTGCCAGAGTAGCGGCTAGTTTGCCACCGATGTGGCCGGACTTGCCCATTCCGGTAACGACCACGCGACCTTCACAGGCAAGTATAAGTTCGCAGGCAGTATCAAACCGATCATCAATTTTTGATGCCAGCTCCGCGACAGCCTGCGCTTCGATATTCAAAACCTGTAAGGCCTGTTGTCTGAAGTTGGTGTTTTTCTGATGGCTCATCACACGTCCTATTAACGATCGCGGCAAATAACCGGATTTTGGTAAAAATGACCTTAGGTCAGATTGTTAAGGTGGTAGGCCAGAAATGCAACGACAAGCACTACACCGTGTGCGCGCGTGATGCGAGCCTCGCCATTCTTGCTGTAATTGTAAGCTAATCCATAGAGTACGACGGTGAATGCCACCATTACCGGAAAATGGATGCGCAGAACATCAGGGTTGAGTACGGCCGGTTCAACCACCCCGGCAATACCGATGACAGCCAATAGGTTGTATATATTGGATCCCACGATATTGCCGATGGCTAATCCGGCTTCGCCTTTGTAAGCACTGATAACGGTTACGGCGAGTTCAGGGAGGCTGGTGCCGATTGCGACGACAGTCAGGCCGATAACTAACTCCGAAATCCCCAGCGCCCGCGAGAGGTGCTCTGCACCCCAAACCATTAAGTTAGCCCCGCCGAGTAATAGCCCTAAGCCTAGGATTAACCAGGCAAACGCAGTTAAGCGTGGCATGCCTTTAGGGATTTCAGCATCAAATTCTGCACCAATCGTGTCAATGGGCGCTGTCGCTGAGTCTGCTGGCGGGGCGTTGGTTGCGGCGACACCATCACCCATACTGACCCGCACTATCCAGACGACGAAGATGCACAAGACCAGGAGCATCGCCGCCCCATCTACGCGCCCTAAATAATCATCGTAAAACACCAGGGTGCTGGCGAAAGATAAGCTCACCAGCACCGGCATTTCGCGGCGCAGTGCTGTGGACTTGCTAATCAATATGGGCTTAACCAGCGCGGCAGTCCCTAAAACCAAACCTATATTGGCGATATTGCTGCCGATGGCGTTGCCAACAGCAAGATCGCTAGCGCCTTTTAATGCGGCCGTAACTGACACCAGAATCTCAGGAGAAGACGTGGCAAAGGCGACAATGGTAAGCCCGATGAGCATCGGCGATAAGCCAAAGTTACGTGCTGTGGCGCTAGCGCCAACAACAAATCTATCGGCGCCATATATAAGGAGGGCGGTGCCTGCCAAAATGGCCAGTATATGCATCAGCATTGCTTATGACTTTTGGGTTGATTTATGCGTTCAAGGTTGAGTAGAGGTTAAGGCCTGTCCAGCGGTTTTCTGAACCAGTGACTCTGCAATTATTTGCTTACATGACCTTCAGCATGATACACAAACGCTATCTGTTGTGCCGCCTAAACAGCGCTTACTCGCCCTTGCAGGTTGATTCCTGTCCGCAGGTGTTCAGGATGCGCTAGAATCCCGCCTATTGCGTGATATGAATCTTCTAAAATTAGTCTGGAATTAGCCGTATGACTCCTCAGCAAGTAGAACAACTCATTCAGACAGGTTTGCCGGATGCGCAGGTGAACGTGATGAGTGAAGACGACACTCATTTTGACGCAGTGGTTATCAGTTTGCAGTTTGCCGGGAAACGGCCATTGCAGCGCCATCAGATGGTTTACCAGACACTCGGTGAGCTCATGGGCCGGGAAATACATGCGTTGTCGATTCAGGCTAAAACGCCTGACGAGGTCTGATAAGGATGCGGGCAGAGTCATCAGACGGGCCATTACTAAACTGCTTGAGTCAATTCGGAAGTCAATGAGTGGATAAGCTTGCTATTACCGGCGGCGCACAATTGGAAGGGTCGGTAACGATCTCCGGCGCCAAGAATGCTACCTTGCCTATTCTGGCGGCTACCTTGTTAACCGAAGAGCCCGTGTGTGTCAGCAATGTTCCCCATCTGCAGGATGTGACAACGACCATTGAGTTGCTCGGCCGGATGGGCGCGAAGGTCACTGTTCATGAGCAAATGGAAGTCGAAGTCGATGCGGCCAAGATTACCGAACGTCAGGCGCCTTATGACCTGGTTAAAACGATGCGAGCGTCGATTCTCGTTCTGGGTCCATTGTTGGGACGTTTTGGCGAGGCTGATGTATCGCTTCCCGGCGGTTGTGCGATTGGTGCACGCCCCATTGATGTTCACGTTAAGGGGCTGCAGGCGATGGGCGCTGATGTGGGCATTGTCGATGGGTATATTCGGGCGCGGGCTAATCGATTGCATGGCGCGCATATCGTTATGGACGCGGTTTCGGTTACCGGCACGGAAAATTTGCTCATGGCTGCAGTGCTCGCGGAAGGCGAAACAGTTTTGGATAATGCCGCCAAGGAACCTGAAGTCGCGGATCTGGCAGATTTCCTGGTTTCAATGGGCGCGAGTATTTCCGGTGCCGGTAGCAGCAAAATAACGGTCTGCGGTGTTCAGCGTCTGCATGGAACAAATTATCGTGTGCAGCCTGATCGTATTGAAGCGGGTACGTTTTTGGTTGCCGCGGCGATTACCGGCGGACATCTCCGATTAAAGAAGGTCAATCCGTCACATCTTGAGAGCGTGCTTCAGAAGCTGCAGCAGGCCGGTGCTTCTATCGAGATTGGCGACGATTGGATTGAGCTGGATATGCGCGGGCGTGAACTTAGATCCGTAGATATCAGTACAGAAGTTTACCCGGGGTTTCCCACTGATATGCAGGCACAGTTTGTGGTGCTTGACGCGGTTGCTAACGGGGCAGCGGTGGTCACGGAAAATATTTTTGAAAACAGGTTTATGCATATTCCCGAACTGCAACGCATGGGCGCAAATATTAGCCTGAGTGGCAATACGGCAGCAGTTGGCGGTGTCGATCAGCTTAAAGCTGCCCCAGTTATGGCGACTGATTTGCGCGCTTCGGCCAGTCTGGTTTTAGCCGGGCTGGTTGCCGATGGCGAGACTATCGTCGATCGTATTTATCATATCGATCGGGGCTATGAGTGCATTGAGGAAAAGCTCCGGCAAATTGGCGCCCAGATACGCCGTCTCCCTTAAGGTTTGTCGTGCGATGGGGTAACTGGTCGCCTTACCTGGGTTCATTCGGCAGTCTGGTTTGCGCAAACTGCATTGCTGCATGCCCCTAGAGCCCTTGTAAATACAACAAACTATAGGCAATCCCCGGTTTCACTGTGTATAATCCGCACACTTTTCGGCGCACCGACCTTCCGGCCGGTGCAAGGCAGTCATTAATTAAAGAGGTTTTACTGGATGAGCGCAGACGAAGGTCTCAGTCGCCGCCATTTTCTTGCGGTAGCAACCAGCGTAACCGGAGGCGTGGGTATAGCACTCACCGCTGTGCCCTTTTTGTCATCCTGGAAGCCCAGCGCGCGGGCTCAGGCCGCAGGCGCCCCTGTTGAAGTGGACATTAGCAAGCTGGAAAGCGGCGCGCTATTGCGCGTTGAATGGCGCGGCAAACCGGTTTGGGTGCTGCGTCGCAGTCAGGTGATGCTGGATCGTATCGAAGACAATACCTATGACTTGAGGGATCCTGATTCTAACGACTCTGACCAACCGCCCTACGCCAAGAACGAATTCCGGGCTATTAAGCCAGATGTTTTGGTTCTGATTGCAAACTGCACACATCTCGGTTGTGTGCCTACCGATCGCTTCGAAGTTGCGCCGGCTGATTTGGGCCCTAACTGGGTGGGCGGTTTCTTCTGTCCCTGTCATGGCTCGAAGTTCGATCTTTCTGGCCGGGTATTTGCGGGCGTTCCTGCTCCGACTAATCTCTCGGTACCTCAGTATCGGTTTGCTGATGACAATCTGATTATCGTTGGTGAAAACTCGGGAGCGGCCGGATGAGCAATGTAAAATCAAACGGCGGTCGCGGCGAGCAGCTGCTAGCGTGGATCGACGAACGGTTTCCGCTAAGCAAAATGATTAAAGAGCATGCGACAGAGTACTACGCGTCGAAAAACTTTAATTTTTGGTATGTGTTTGGTGTGTTGGCGATGGTCGTGCTGATTATTCAGCTGATCACCGGAATCTTCCTTACCATGAACTACAAACCTTCGGCCGATGATGCATTTGCATCGGTCGAGTATATTATGCGTGACGTCCAATGGGGCTGGTTGATTCGCTACATGCATTCAACCGGTGCCTCCGCATTTTTTATCGTTATCTATTTGCATATGTTCAGGGCCATGCTTTATGGCTCATACAAGAAACCTCGCGAGCTGCTGTGGTTAATTGGTATGGTGATCTATGTGGCATTAATGGCAGAGGGATTTTTGGGTTACTTGTTGCCCTGGGGTCAAATGTCCTATTGGGGTGCGCAGGTGATTATTTCGCTGTTCGGCGCCATTCCTTACGTGGGCGATCCGCTGGTTGAATGGATTCGTGGCGACTTCTTTATTTCCGATATCACATTAAACCGCTTCTTCGCACTGCATGTTATTGCGGTGCCATTGGCGCTATGTATGCTGGTGATAATGCATATTCTTGCGCTGCATGAAACCGGTTCAAACAATCCTGACGGCATTGAAATTAAAAATAACAAAGGACCTGATGGCATACCTGTCGATGGTGTGGCATTCCACCCGTATCTGACGGCGAAAGATCTGGTCGCTATTAATATCTTTTTGATTGCCTTCTGCTCTGTGGTGTTCTTCGCGCCGGAAATGGGAGGCTACTTTCTTGAACATGCCAACTTTGAGCCGGCTAACTCTTTAAAGACTCCCGAGCATATTGCTCCGGTTTGGTATTTCACTCCTTTCTATGCGATTTTGCGTGCGGTGCCCGATAAGTTAGGCGGCGTAGTTCTGATGGGTGGCGCGATTGTTGTGCTGTTCTTCTTGCCTTGGCTAGACCGTTGTGAAGTAAAGTCGATTCGTTATCGCGGTTGGACCTATAAATTTGCGTTGGCTTGTTTTGCGGTAAGCTTCTTGGCTCTCGGCTGGCTGGGTCTGTTGCCTGCCGAAGGTGTATACACGCTATTAGCCCGTATATTCACTATCATCTACTTTGGCTTTTTTCTCTTGATGCCCTTCTATACGGCGCGTGAAAAGACTAAGCCTGTGCCTGACAGAGTGGTCTATCACAAATGAGTTTTAGTAAAGCGATGAGATTCAACAAGTTTGTATACGGTCTTCTGGCTGTTGCGATGATAGGGCTATCAGCCGGAGTTCAGGCAGCAGGCGGTGGCGGTGGTCTTCATGACTCAGTGGGTAACGACGTCGCCGATACGGCCTCTTTGCAGCGTGGTGTAGGCAACTACGTTAACTACTGCATGGGTTGCCATTCAATGCAGTACGTGCGCTACAACAGCATTGGTGAGGATCTTGGATTGACTGATGAGCAGTTGATTAATAACCTCATGTTTTCAGCCGAGAAAACGACAGACCTGATGACAATCGCCATGCCCCCTGAGAGTGCCGAGCAGTGGTTTGGTCAGGCGCCTCCGGATTTGTCATTGATCGCTCGCAGTCGCGGCGCTGATTACCTGTATAACTTCCTGCGCGGCTTCTATCTTGATGAGTCGAGCCCCACTGGTGTTAATAACCTGCTTTTGCCAAATGCCAGCATGCCGCATGTTCTATGGGAGTTGCAGGGTACGCAGCGTGCAATTTTTGACGAAGTTGAGTATGCACCTGATGTTACCCGTGTCGAGTTTGTTGGTTTCGAGCAAGTTACTCCGGGCAAACTGACACCTGAAGAATACGATATGTTTGTTCGTGATCTGGTTAACTTTCTTGATTATGCCGGTGCGCCTGAGCAACTGGAGCGCACCTATCTTGGTATTTGGGTGATTCTGTTTCTGCTGGTGTTCCTCTTCTTCTCATATTTGCTTAAGAACGAGATTTGGAAAGACATTAAGTAGGCATGTATTAACAGAGCTCGTCTGTCGACGCCTGAACACAATAAAAATTATCATCGCGCCCGGTTTTACCGGGACGTTTTTCACAGGGTTAAACGCACATCGTTGCGTATGCGGAGATTAAGAATGGGAATTATCGCGGATAGGCGCTCAATTATGACGCTGTTCTCAAGTCCAACCTGCTTCTACAGTCACCGAGCTCGTTTGGTGATGGCAGAAAAGAATATCAACGTTGATATCGTCAATGTTGAGGGCCCTGAAATGCCTGAGGATTTGATCGACCTGAATCCATACCATAGTGTTCCTACATTGGTTGATCGTGATCTGGTGCTTTATGACTCTCGCGTTATTAGCGAATACCTCGATGAGCGTTTCCCTCATCCGCCATTAATGCCAGTTGATCCGGTTACGCGTGCGCAGTTCCGACTGGCCTTGTTCCGTATCGAGAAAGATTGGTTCTCAATGGCTGAAGCGATTGAGAACTCGACGGAGAAGCGGCAGGCCACACGGGCTAAGAAAGTGCTCACGGAAAGTATTATTGCCAGTGTTGATGTTTTTGAGCTGAAGCCGTATTTTCTTAGTGACGACTTTTCGCTGGTTGATTGCAGCATTGCGCCTATCTTGTGGCGTCTGCGTTCATACGGTATCGATCTTTCCGTTGATGCGAAACCGATTCAGCAGTATATGAACCGGGTTTTTTCAAGGCCTTCTTTCCAGGAGAGCCTCACTGAACTCGAGCATGAGATGCAGCAGTAGGCGCAATCTAGGTGTCTGATTCGTTAACATCAAAACGTCCGTATTTGCTTCGTGCATTGCACGAATGGATGACCGATAACAATGAAACGCCCTTGCTCGTCGTGGACGCTGCGCACTCCGGTGTTCAGGCACCTGGCGAGTATGCGGAGCAAGGTAGGTTGATACTCAATGTCAGCTACTCAGCCACGAGTTCATTGTTGATAGGTAACGATGCAGTGACATTTAGCGCGCGTTTTAACGGGCGCCCAATGAATCTTATTGTTCCTATCGATGCGGTTATGGCGGTTTATGGCAGAGAATCCGGAGAGGGTATGGTTTTTGCGGTTGCTGAAGATGAGATTGCCGTTACCAACAATAGTGCCACTGCAGACTCTGTTTCGCAGCCAACCAAAACCGGGCGTCCGCAGCTGAAGGTGATTAAGTAGCCTTTGTGCCAGTGCGGTGGTGATTGAGTCGATAACTAAAACAGTTCCGGTTCGGCGGCCCGTATTGAAGTGGGAAGGCTGAACATGCTGAGCGGTTATGAACTAGCGAACCTTATTCGCCATACAGTTCATGATCAATCATGTCGCACAGGCAGTGAATAGCCAGCAGGTGAACCTCCTGAATTCGTGCCGTCCTTTGTGAGGGCACGCGGATTTCGATATCTTGTTCCGTGTACAGGTCTTTCATCTTACCGCCATTACCGCCGGTTAGAGCTACAACAGTCATTCCGCGTTCATGAGCCGCTGCAATGGCCTTAATCACATTGTCAGAATTGCCGGACGTAGAAATTGCCAGCAATACGTCGCCTTTTCTGCCTAGCGCGGCGACTTGCTTACTGAACACTTCTGCGTAGGAATAGTCGTTAGCGATGGACGTTAGCGTGGAGCTGTCAGTTGTAAGTGCTATTGCCGCTAGCGGCGGGCGCTCTATTTCAAACCGATTGAGCAGTTCCGCCGAAAAATGTTGTGCATCACCGGCTGATCCGCCGTTGCCACAACTGAGGATTTTTCCGTCACTGCGCAGGCAATCGATCATGGTTTGGCCACCAGCTTCGATCGCCGGAAGCATGCTTTTTAGGGCTGCTGCTTTTACAGCAATGCTTTCTTCAAATTGTTGTATGAGTCGTGTTTTCATGGCACGAATATAGCATTGCTCAGCGGCTGCGGGGCTAAATAATACCGTCCGCGCTGAATGCGGCTTTCAACCAGCTGATTTTAGGAGAAGCTAATCGACCGGAGATTGCTACAACATCAAAGCGAACTGCAAGCTTATTAAGCGCGGGCCTATGTTGCAGCAGCAGAAGGGTTGATTTAATGATTTTTAGCTGCTTCTTGCGCGTTACGGTAACGGCTGCTCCACCGAAGCGTGCAGAACGACGATAGCGCACTTCGACAACGATGATGCAGGAGTCCGATTGCATTATCAGGTCCAGTTCGCCGAACCGACATCGGAAGTTGCGCTCAAGCAGTCGCAGTCCCTGTGTCTGCAGATAGTGCAGAGCAAGGTTCTCGCAGTGTTGGCCTGCGAGCAGATGTTGCGGGGGAGTCGACGGTATGCTCTTGCTCATAACGTGAGGGTGATCGCCGCAGCGAGCCTTTTGCTTAGAGGGCCTAAGTACGGCTATTGCGACAGCAGCCCAGCGTCAGGGTTGTCTTGAATCAATTCAGGCGTCTCGGCCAGAGGATAAGGCTTGCCCCGCCGAATTTCTGCCCAGCTCAAACGTCGTTGGACCAGCCCTTCTGGGCTGACGCTGAGTCGACCTGTAAGCCCGTTGATGCTCCCTGTAATTGGGCCAGCGACATCATAAATAAGCGGCAGAAGTCGGTAAGCATCGCTGCCCATGGCATAGAAGCGCTGACGACGTTCTGCGGTTTGGCCCCAATAGTTGTTTATAGCGGCTTCGATTGCGGGCGAGCTTATTTTTCCGAGAAGCCAAGGGGCATCAGGAAAGACGATACCATTGAGGTCAGCGTCAGCGTCACTGCCGGGCTGGTAGATAGACGAAGTGGCGTAGGTCATATATTGACCGGCGTAAAAGAAACGTAACTGCGGCCGGAGCATGCCGCCATCCTTGTTGTTTGCAATAAGGAAGATGAAGTCAGCATCCCCACGCACGCGAGGTTCATAGTCGGTGTTGCTCCCAATAATCTGATTTATTCTGCGATGCCTGGCTTGACCCTGGTCGAGCAGCAACAGACGCTTAATATCAGCGGAGTAATCGGGCAGGTTAGGGGTGTAGGTAACAGCGTCGAGCACAATGCCCCCATTGGCGCTTAACTCATCGGCAAAACTGCTGAGTACTCGCGTACCCCAATCGTTATCCGGCTTGAACACAATGACGTTATGATAGCCCTCAGCTATTGCACGCTGTGCGATCTGTCGGGCCTCATCTTCCGGCGCCAGAGCAAACTGAAAGATTTGCTCATCACGGAAACCTGTTACCGATTGAGTATTCAGCATCAAAGTGGGGACTTTTTCAGGCTGCAACATGATGTCTGCAACAGCTTTTTTGAGCAGCGGCCCAACCACAAAGTTGGCGCCGTCACGCAGCGCTCTCTGGTAAGCGCCAACAGCGCCGTTGCTGGTATCGTAAATCATAACCTCCGGTTGTTCCGGCAAGTTGCTTTGTGCAAAGTGAGCGGCAAGAAATCCGTCACGAATGGCTTCAGCAGTGGCGCGCTGACGTCCGCTCAGAGGCAGCAGTAATGCCACTCTATCGGGGTAATTCAGCAGTATGCCGACTTCTTTCAGCAGCTCCGGAAGCAGGCTGTCAGCTGCTGGATGGTTCGGATAAACGCTGCGCCAATCGAGCAGCGCAGCGCGCAGCGACCCGACATCATTTCGTTGCTGCCAAGTAATGTATCCGAGCACGAGCCACCCATTAACTGTTTCGTCGCTGCTTTGCGGTCTTGCCGGCAGGCTTGCGCCGGTGGATTGAAGGCCCAGATAAATATTGCGTTGATTGGCTGCTTTATTTTGTGCGGATTGCAACACGGTGTCTCTTTGGATGAGCACGCGAACACCGTCTTCAGCCTGACCCATCTGAAACAGTGCTTTAGCTTGCAGCAACAGTACGCGTGGCGATCCAGCATCAAGATCTTCAGGTGGGATTTTTTCCAGCACAGCAAGCGCCTGACGGGGCTGATCGTTAGCGAGCTTTACTTCCGCGCTGACGGTTGCCCACAGGCTTAGGTTAATGCTGGCAACTGATTTGCCTACTTGCATAAGAATTCGTTCAGCTCCGTCAATATCGTTGCTCAGATACAGTTCTCTCGCCGCAAGTATTAAGTAGCGGTTGCGAGTGGTGTTCCGAGTGCCGTTGGCAATGTCCAGGTATAGCCTTGCCGCACCGGAGTGGTCGCCGAGATTTGCCATATCTTCTGCATAGCGACGGGCTTGCGCAGTATTGAGGCCGCTTGCTGAGTGATAGCCGCTTCCGGAATTGCTGGCGCAACCGGCGAGTGTCAGCATTGCCAGAGCGATTGGTAGTATCCTCAGCCACCGGTTGCGCTGTGTGCGGTTATGCAGTGATATTAAAAGGGTGCTGTGCATTGGTTGCTTCATCACGTTGGTTTTTAATACAGCGGGCCCGGGTTGATTCGGACCGCCGTGCTGTGTGCCATCCCCGCTAGCCTTAAAATGACTTGTGAATACTATATGAACTCTTTGACTCAAAACTCAAGTAACTCTGTTGCGATGGGAGAACCTCTGCGGCGTAAAATCCCCGCCGGCTTGTATGTGGTAGCGACACCTATCGGAAACCTTGCCGATATCACTGAGCGTGCCCGCCTGACAATGGCGAGTGCCGATCTGATCGCCGCGGAAGATACCCGTCGAACCGCACGCATGTTAACCCAATTAGGAATCCGTACCGAGTTGATTTCTTGTCACGAACACAATGAAATGGAGCGCGCACCGCAGATTCTGGAGCGTATTTATTCAGGCCAGGCAGTTGCGCTGGTTACCGATGCCGGCACACCGCTAATGAGTGACCCCGGGTACCGTTTGGTCAAGACTGCTCGCGATGCCGGAGTATCTGTGGTGCCGATACCTGGCGCCTGCGCTGCCATTGCTGCCTTGTCGGTGGCAGGCCTGCCCAGCGATCGGTTTCGGTTTGAAGGGTTCTTACCGTCCGCACAGAAAGCCCGTCAGGCACGCCTGACAGCGCTTGCAGCAACATCTGAAACCCTAATCTTTTATGTGGGTGTGCACAAAATGGGGGCGGTGCTCGACGATTTTTGTGCCACTTTCGGTGCTGATCGACCGGCAGTGCTCGCACGCGAACTGACGAAGCTGTATGAAACGTTCTATACCGGCACGCTCAGTGACATTGCTGGGGCGCTGGCAGTCGATCCAGGCGGGCGCAAGGGCGAGTTCACGTTGGTTGTCAGTGGACGACAGATGCCTGAGACGGCATCTGGGGCTGAAATACGGCGGGTTTTGCGGGTGCTGTTGGAAGAGTTGCCCGCAGGGCAGGCGGCGAGCATTGCAGCAAAGCTTGTTGGTGTGAAGAAGCGTGAGACCTATGAGATTGCCCTAGAGCTTAAGGGCAGAAACGATTCAACTGCAGATTGAAGCACTTGCGCCTTTGCCTAACTGGGGCTAAGGTGCACCGCGGAGTTGGCTAGGCAATCGCTCGATCCATGTGATCGGGAGGAAAGTCCGGGCTCCATCGGGCAGGGTGCCAGGTAACCCCTGGGGGACGTGAGTCCACGGCTAGTGCCACAGAAAATAGACCGCCTTGCGCCTTTTAGGAGGCAAAGGGTAAGGGTGAAATGGTGCGGTAAGAGCGCACCGCGCCTTTGGCAACAAAGGTGGCAGGGTAAACCCCACTCGGAGCAAGACCAAATAGGGGAGTCGGCTGTTCGCAGCCACCCGCGCCCACGGGACTCCCGGGTAGGTTGCTTGAGGCCATTGGCGACAATGGTCCCAGATGAATGATTGCCCAAGACAGA
>JAQWPD010000073.1 GCA_029245525.1 Gammaproteobacteria bacterium
AATCGGTAAGACATGCCTATAGATTTGCTTGTTGATTCTGGCGGACTCAATTTTTGATGGATTTTTCAGTCATAGTTCCAACCTTCAATAGCTCGCTATTTGTGACTCAGGCGCTGGCCTCAATTCGGCTTGCAACGAATAGCGATCAGTTTGAGATCATTGTGGTTGATGATTGCTCTGCTGATGTCTCAGGGCTTGCTAGTGCATTGCGCAGCTATCCGGAAGCTCGATTGGTGCGTAAAGCTAAGCGAAGCAATGCTGCGGATTCCAGAAACATCGGCTTTGAGCAGTCATTGGCAGACCATGTGTTTTTTCTTGATTCTGACGATGAGCTTCTGCCTGGCAGTATAGATCGACGAATTGCGCTTCATAACCACAGTAGGGCCGGGCTGATTTTTGGCAATTACGTGATTAATCAGAGCGGCCGATTAACACAAAGCTTTCTTCCGGCGTATTCCGGTGAAGATTTAAGAGATTATTTATTTAAAAGCTTTGGGGATTTCCGCAGCTCTACATTGTCTATATCAAAAGTTGATTTTAGAGGGGCGGATTTTGATGCGCACAGCTTCAAACATCAGGACTGGATTTTTGGGATACGGTGTAATGATTCTGGAGAAGTATTAAATTTTGATCGGGAGCCGGTAGCAATCATTAATGTGGCTGGCGAGGCTCGAATGAGCAATCGCGCAAATATTGATGCAAGTCGTTATTTCTGTCGTAATTATCTTAAGCAGCAGGGGCATATTAATGCCTTCTCGCGCAAGCATTGGGTCATCACGCTCTTGAGCGGGGATAGTCGCGCTGCCAGGTTTTATAGTCAAATATACAAAGCTCAATCGGTTCGCGAGTGGATCTATTGCGCTGTATATAAAATATTCGGATCTTCCCCCCTTATATGGTTAGGAGGACCGTTAACAGCGGGTATATTACGCTTAAAACGGTTACTTCGAGCTATGGGGTAAAGGGCTCAGTCAGGCTAAACGCGGGCATGACCTAAGCCCCTGCTTTTTCGGTCACGCCAATTAGGTTTTCAAGCACCGCTTGCTCCAAGGAGTCGGGCAGCTGCTCAAGGTGCAACGGCCTTGCCTTTTGGTGTGATCGCCTTCAAGAGCCTGTCCAGAGATTGTGTCAATTGAATCCGGACGGGGCCACGAAATAACCTACGTACCAATCCAAATAGCACGCGCGCCGGTATGCGCCGGTGGCTAGTTACCCAGCTGTATGAATTATCAATAAATGTATCATCATTGGCCATGTTATATTTGTCGCGGAAGTGATTCAGTGTTGAGCGGGTTGAGCTTTCGGACCAGCGCCAAAGAAAGAATCGTAAGTCATACCAATGCAGAAAATGTCTGGCAGTAGTATAAGTTACAACGGCCTTAGGCTCATGAAAAATGGGGCCGCCGGCATCTCTAATGCGCAGGCATACGTCTAAGTGTTCTGATGTGCACAGAAGCGCATTGTCGCATCCGCCGATCTGCCGAAGACCGCTGGTGAGTAACAACATGCAATGAAATTCGGCAAAGCCAGAAGGTGATCGCTGCAGACTTCCGCTCAGTTCTTTGAGTTTGCGCCCACAGTTCAAGTGCTTTTGTGACAATCGTTGATGGCCCGACTCATCAACCTTGGTAGACAACCGGCCGCTTGTTAGGTGAATGATGCCATCTTCGGGTTTGCCAACGAGGTAGGTCGGCCCCACAACCCATGCGTTGGTGTCATCAGCGCATTGAACCAGTGCCTCTAACCAGCCTTTTTGCACTACTAGGTCGTTATCTACGAACACAATGTATTTAGTATCGACTAATTCAAGTCCAATATTTCTGGCCTCATTGGGCGTGAGGTAGTGCTCCTTGCGAATGAGTGTGAAGTCATGAGTCCTGCTTTGTTGTTCAAGATAGCGACCCAATTTGTTCGGCGACTTGCCATCAACATAGATCAGCTTATACGGCATTTCAGTATGGGTGAAAATGCTTTCTAAAGACTTTTTCGTACCGCTAAATCGCTCACGTGGAACGACAACCACTGTTACGTCAGACTCAGACATGTCTCTCTTCCCCAAAAAGTAAATGTAAAACCGTTCTGGTTTTTCGCGAGATTAATTGTTGCAAAAATTGCTTCAGTTTAACTAAAAATGGGTATAGGCCAAGCCGATAAGATTGCGGCACTACCGTATAGGATGCATTGTCGCCTTGATGGGCGGTAACCTCTTTGTGCTGCTGCAAGCAGCGAGATAATTCATCCGCAAGCTCAGGGTTCTGTGTGGCTTTCGCCATCGCGATAGCCTCGGGCAATTTCGACTCGCATCTCTTGCGCTTTTTTGGTCCGCTATAGATGTAGTTGTCGAGCAGTGCATCTTCCAGCGTGTTGGCTAGGTGAGTTATCAGCATGTCTTGCTCCATCTCATCAATGCTTGCAGACTGTTGCACCACTCTTGCATAGGTTTCAGGTCTCACCCGATAAAGCGCATAAGCATGGATCATGGCTTCATTGTCCCTGCCTAGCTCAGCGACTAAAAACCGTCGCTTCGGCGCAGTTATACCCCCGATGCCCGAGCCAAAATCGCCAAAAGCATAGGCCGAATGCAGCAAGCCCAGCACAATTATCTTAATCGAGGCATCGTACTTAACTAAAATGCTGGCTGTGCCGACTAGGTGTGCGAGAAAAGGTCTACCGGAGCCACGAAATTTAGCCGAAAAAATTTTTTGTGCGAGACCATAGGCCTGCTTAATCATTTGGATATCCTCCGCTTGAAAACCAGCTGCTGCCATCTGCTCATAAAGCTGCAGATTGGTTTGAGCATAGTCCCGTGAAGAGGGCATTCCAGATTCCTTAATTTAATCTTTTCAGCTATTATCATCAGGCAAAAACAAGCCTGTAGTAATTTTTTTGAGAGAGTAGAGTGAGGCATGCCAATAGCAAAAAGCAATAGCGTTGACTTGAGCTTGATAGTACCAGTTTACAATGCGGCAGCCAATCTGCCGGCATTGCTTGATGATTTGAAGCTGCTGCCTGCGGCGCGCGTGCAGATCGTGCTCATCAATGATGGCTCTGAGGACAATAGCCTGACACTTTGTCGTGCTTTTAAAGGCGGGCGCGATAATGTGGAAGTTATTGATCAGGCCAACGCGGGTGTCTCCGTGGCACGAAATGCTGGCATGGCAAAGGCAGTGGGAGTCTATACTGGTTTTTGTGACGCCGATGACCGTATGAATGCTGAAGCGCTGTTGTCTGTGCTCGACAAGGCTCAGGTGGTTGATGCAGAGATGGCTGTGTTTAATCACGTGACTGTCGATAAGCGCTCGGGAAAGATCTTGCGCGCCTCCTCACTCGAGCAGCATGATTTCGTCTTTGCCGAAGATTTTCCCATGCTGTACGCAGCGCTCTGCTTCAATCAGATTTGGAATAAGCTCTATAAGACCGAATTTTTGCGTCGTCATCAGGTCAGTTTTGAACCAGGCATCGCTCCGGGGCAGGACTTTCGCTTTAATATGGATGCGATCGTGCATCTGGACCGTGGTCTTATCTGTGACAACAGAGTCTACCGTTATATCGTGGGGCAAAGAGAGTCTTTGACTGCCTCTTATAGCCCGAAACAATTCGGCTATTTTGTGTACGGTCTCGAGCGTGTTGAGCAGTTGATGCGTGATCGCGCTATCTTCAGTGAGACGTTTATGGCCACTCAATGGGCTCGGGCGTTGCTAACTAGTGCCACTAACATAGCTAAAAAAGGGGGCCCTTCCAGCCCTATGGCTGCATTTTTGGCTTTCAAGGCCGACGCGCACGAAGTACGTCGACACGCTGATCTTGCCAAAGCCATGCCATATCGGCATGGTTATAAGCTTGCAGTATTAACCTGGCTGCTTCGAACAAAGCAAGATTCAGGTGTATTTTTTCTGATTTTTGTTAGTGCTCGCATCAAGCAGCAAGTAGTACATATCAAATGAATGTATAAAAAGCCAGCTTATGCTAATCCAGCTATGATCTTGAAAGTATTTGAGTGGGTTTGGCCCAGTTGTCTGGGCTTACAGGGAGCGATTTGCGTCAGTGGCAACCGATGCATCCACAATGCGAGGGCGCGAGCTTGCCAATCGATCAACCATCCCCGGCCGGCATTCCACGCTCTATCGGTGGTGCCTGGTTAGTAGATTTATTGCAGTGCTGTTTAGATCCCTGATCGATTATTTTAATAAACTGTTTATAGGCTTTTCTGCAGGATCGGGGAAAGAGTTTGAGTGGCTATGGGTAAGTTAAAAAACAGAGTTCTATCTGCGTTAGGCGCTTTTCTGATTGCAGGGTGTGGAGGTGGCTCCACAGGGGAAACTACTGAATCTGAGCAAGGATTAATCAGGGCAGCGAATCTGTCTTGTGTGGCCGGTGAGCAGCCTTTAGGAGATACTGGGGTTGGGTACGATAGACTTTTTGGTGCGGGCCAAGGTCTCACTAAGTTGCTGCAAGAACCTGCGATTCCCAACCGTTGGTTTGTTTTAAAAAAGGATGGGGATATTCTAGCGATTGATGCGGAAGAACCTTACAGTAAATTTACCTGGCTTGATTTATCCGGCTATGTCATAGGCGAGGCAGATGGTGGTCTTCTTAGTATGGTCTTTCATCCGGACTATCCAGCAACCCCACAAATATTTGTGTACTACACTTCAGGCGCGATTGATGCTCTCGAGGGTAAGCTCTCTCGTATTACTGTGGATGATGTCAGCCAGCCAGGCACCTTTGTAATAGAAGAGCTGTTATCAGTCGATC
>JAQWPD010000074.1 GCA_029245525.1 Gammaproteobacteria bacterium
AGATCCGGATACTTAGCCGCACGCACATCGTCGAGACGCCGCACAGGCATGGTCAGCGGCGCGGATTTTAATGCCTCAGGGTCACTGTAAGCCTTATCGCGAATGGCTATCATCGCCTCAACAAAACCATCCAGCTCCTGGATTGATTCCGTCTCAGTTGGCTCGATCAGTAAACATTCTGGCACCAATAACGGGAAATACGTGGTCGGTGCATGAATTCCTTAGTCCAGTATTGCCTTGGCAAAGTCCATGGCACTAATGCCCGTTTCACGCGTAATTTGCTTAACCGAGATAATAAATTCGTGGCTTGCGCGCCGCTCAGCGAATGCAATAGTGAAACCAGCCGCGTCCAAGCAGACCATAATATAATTTGCATTTAGCACAGCGTATTCAGACACTCTGCGCATGCCTTCGCCACCCAACATTCGCATGTAGATATAGGCTCGCAACAAAACGCCGACGTTGCCCATAAATGCAGACAAACGACCAATGCTATCGGGGCAATCTTTTTCTGCAGCCCAGCTATAGCCAGAAGCGGTTTTAATAACCAGAGGAATAGGCAAATAGGGGCGCAGACGTTCGCTAACGCCCACAGCGCCAGAGCCCGGGCCACCACCACCGTGCGGTGTAGAAAATGTTTTATGCAGGTTCAGATGAACCACATCGAAGCCCATCGCGCCCGGCGAAGTTCGCCCAAGAATGGCGTTAAGGTTTGCGCCATCATAATACAGCAGGCCACCAGCAGCATGAACGATGGCAGCTATCTCTTCAATCTGTCGCTCAAAAACCCCGAGCGTTGATGGATTGGTCAGCATAATGCCGGCTGTTTTTGGTCCAACAGCAGCTTTTAACGCATTAATATCCAAATCACCATCGGCACAGGTGGGTATTTCAACCACCTTGCAACCGCACATGGTGGCAGTTGCCGGGTTTGTGCCATGCGCCGCGTCAGGCACGATAATCTCATTGCGCTCATGATCATTGCGCGCCTTATGATAAGCCTGAATCATGGCAACGCCGGCCAATTCGCCCTGCGCGCCTGCCATAGGGGTTAGCGAAACACCAGACATGCCAGTGGCTTGCTGCAACATCTCCTGAAGCTCATACAAACACTCCAGCGTACCCTGTGAAAACTGATCCGGCGCCAAGGGATGACGGCTCAACAACTCTGGCAGCATCGCCAGCGAATTACACGCCTTAGGGTTGTACTTCATCGTGCATGAGCCCAGCGGGTAAAAATGGGTATCAATTGAGAAATTTAGTTGCGAAAGACGAGTGTAATGACGCACCACCTGCAGTTCTGACACCGATGGCAAAGCAGGCTTGCTCTTGCGCAAAAACTGCTCAGGCAAATTAGATGCCTCAGGAGCTTTAACAGTAAAACTGCGACCACCATTTGCGTGATATTCAAAAATGAGTGGCTCAACCATGTTGACGAACCTCCTCAATTGTAAATACCGCCTTCATTGCGGCGACATACTGTCCAATATGTTTCGGTGTACGAGTTTCCGTAGCGCATACTAGCAATGCGTTGCCCAACTCAGGGTAAAACTCGCTTAGGTCCACACCACCGAGAATTCCAGTTGCAGCCAATGCATCAAGCACCGGGGCCACCGGACGATCAAGCAATAACACCGCCTCATGAAACACCGGCGACGTAAATGCACGGGAAATACCCTGAATGGCGCACAAATCTTCAATCAGTTGGCGGGTATTCTCATGACTGGCTAGCGCAACACGCCGCAGACCTTCATTACCAAGCAGCGCCATGTAAATAGTTGATGCGGTAACCATCAAGCCCTGGTTGGTACAAATATTGGAAGTCGCGCGCGAGCGACGAATATGCTGTTCGCGAGCCTGCAAAGTGAGCGTGAAGCCCGGCTTGCCGTCGACATCAACAGTGCGGCCCACAATACGGCCTGGCATCTGCCGGACTATGTTCTTTCTGCAAACCATGTAGCCATAAAATGGGCCACCGGATGACATGGGCACGCCCAAAGGCTGCCCTTCACCGCAGGCCACATCAGCACCGGCTTCCCCCCACTCCCCAGGAGGCGTTAGCAGCGATAACGCAAGCGGGTTTGCCACAGCAATGACCAATGCGGCTTCAGCATGAGCCCAATTAGTTAGGGCATCAACCTGCTCAAGCGAGCCAAAGAAGTTGGGCTGCTGAATGACCACCGCGGCAAAATCCTGGCCCGCATGCTCAGCCAACGCTGCGATATCAGTAACGCCATCAAGCATCGGCAAATCAACCAACTCAATGTTCTGACCTCTGACAATATTAAATGCCACTTCGCGATAGTACGGATGCACCGTGCGCGGCACCAGAATTTTACGTGACTTTGACTTCCGGTTAGCCCGCACGGCCATCAGACAGGCTTCCGCAAATGCGGTGGCGCCGTCATACAATGAGGCATTGGAAATATCGAGGCCCGTTAACGATGCCATCATCGTTTGATACTCGTAGATAACCTGTAAAGTCCCCTGACTGGCTTCAGCCTGATAAGGGGTATATGCACTATAAAACTCACCACGAGTGGTCAACTGCCAGACAGCTGCTGGTACAAAGTGATCGTAAGCGCCCGCACCCATAAAACAGACCGGACGACCATCGGTATCAGCTCGCTCATGCATAAGCGAACTGATTTCCGACTCACTCATGCCTTCAGGAGCGCCCTGTATCGACTGCATCGTAAGATTCGCAGGGATCTCATCAAAAAGGTCATCCAGCGTGTCTGCACCAATGCGTTTAAGCATCGCGGACAGATCATCGGAAGTATGGGGAATAAATGGCATTAAATTTCTACCTGAGCAATGAATATCGAGCTACGAGAGCAATATACATCAGTCCTTATTATTGGGTTTAATCTTCGAGACCCGATAGGTACTCTTCATAGGCGATTGTGTCCATTAGCGTCTCAAGCGCGTCCTCACTTTCAGGCGCAATCCGGAACAACCACCCACCCTCATGGGGATTTGTATTAACTAATTCAGGCTCATCAGCCAGGTTGTTATTTACATCCGTTATTGACCCGCTCAACGGGCAATAGACATCGCTTGCTGCTTTTACTGATTCAACGACAGCACACGCATCACCTTTATTGAACACCTGACCCTCTTCAGGAAGCTCGACAAATACCAGCTCACCTAACGCACTCTGCGCATGATCAGTAATACCGACTGTAATTAAGCCATCTCCTTCAACACGCAGCCATTCGTGGTCTTCCGTGTATTTGAGGTCTTCAGGTATTTCAGACATCGTTTTTCTCTCCGGGTTGTGTATCAAGTTGTATTGAACTAAGCGATCGGCGCCGGCTATATAATTATTTGAATTTTTCCGTTCCGAACGAACGGCGTTTGCACAATACTTGCATCAATGTGCTTACCCCGAATCTCGACCTTACAATCTGCACCAGCGCCCACAGGAACCCTCGCCAGAGCTATTGAGCGCTCCATGCTCGGTGAAAAACCGCCACTGGTAATCGCACCATCACCAGCAGGGGTAGTTACACGCTGATCGTGGCGCATAATACCGCGTCCACGCAAGATTAAACCGACAAACTTTTCACCAATGCCCGCCTCACGCTCGGCTTCCAGCGCGGCTCGCCCGACAAAGTTACGGTCAGCAGGCGCCCACGCCACCGTCCAGCCCAAACCACTCACCAGCGGTGATACAGAAGCGTTCATATCCTGACCATAAAGATTCATGGCAGCCTCAAGGCGCAGCGTATCACGAGCACCCAAACCGCATGGCCGAATGCCCGCAGCAATAAATTCGTTCCACCAAGCCACAGCAAGGTCAGCAGGAATAACCAGCTCCCAACCGTCCTCACCGGTATAACCGGTGCGGGCCACAAAAACACCATCAGCTTCGGCTGCCTGAAAGGGCTCCAGCACCGCCGCATCAGCTCGCAAAGAAGCCGGTATCACTGAGCCCGCCAAAGCAATCGCTTGCGGGCCCTGCACTGCAAGCATTGCATAGTCTTTTGCTGGAACTATGTTGGCGGAAAAACCCTTCACCACCTCGGCCATCCATGCAATATCGGCATCACGGGTAGCTGCATTCACAACAACCCGATAGTTTTCATCACTGCGGCGATAAACAATGAGATCGTCAATTACACCACCCTGCTCATTCAGCATGCAGCTGTACAAACCTTTGCCGGGTTTCTTCAGCTTAGCCACATCATTCGCCAATAGATGCTGCAAATACGCTTTTGCTTCGGTACCTAAGATATCAACTACCGTCATATGCGATACATCGAAAATACCTGCGCTCTGTCGCACGGCATGATGTTCGTCTATCTGCGAGCCGTAGTGCAATGGCATATCCCAGCCGCCGAAATCAACAATCTTTGCACCGGCATCAACATGAACCTGATAAAGGGGGGTGCGCATACCCATAACTATTCCTGCAAGTGTTGCCGGAGCAAAAGCGCCGACAGTGCCGATATCTGAAAGCAGTTCAGAATCGTAAAACGAAAAAAGGCGGCAGCTGCCCATTGGCAGCTGCCGCCCCTCTGTCCTGTAACCTGAGAGATCGGGCACCTCAGGCCCTTAGGCCGATGCCTCACCCCTTCGGTGGACCGGTCTTGCCGATCGCTCTCCAGAGCCAACCATTGCGTCGCAATTCCTTGTGCCTGAGCGTTTCCGAGCGTGTTGCGCCTTCGGCGACCGCAGCAAGCGCTGAATTAACAGACCGTGCAGTTCTCTCATGCGACCCTTAAGGTTGAGATTTCATTTTAACTTACCAGACGCGGCCCGCAAGCTATTGACGCTTTGCCACCTTCGGTAGGTCTCCGGCCCTGCCCAACGCATGCTCAGCAAACGCTCGCTTAGCAGGCTCTATTGCATTCACCAGAGCAAGGCCTTGCCCGCCAATCTTTGCCAAACGACCGTCGGCAGCACTGGGATTTCCCGCAAAAACACGGTGCAGCACATTCATCATGCTCAACGTCAACTCGTTGTCGCGTCGACGCCAGCGTGCATAACGACGCAAAATAAGCGGGTCGCCCGGATCAGCATACTGAGCAGGCATATTGCTAGCGAGAGTCTCTGCAAGAGCCGCGGCATCGAGAAACCCAAGGTTTACCCCCTGACCCGCCAACGGATGAACCCTATGGGCGGCATCACCGACCAGCGCAAAGCGCAAACCTGAATAACTGTCTGCATGAGCATACGCCAATGGGAATGCCACTCGCGGCGTTGCGCATTGCAAGTCGCCAAGCACTGCTTCCGTCGCCTCGGTAAGCCGAATTGAAAAGGCTGTATCATCAAGTGCCAACAACTCATCGGCGAGCGCATCGGCGCACGACCAGACCAGGGAACAACGGCCATCCTTAAGCGGCAACAAGGCCACCGGGCCTGTCGCCAAAAATCGCTGGTAAGCAATGCCCTGGTGCGGCTTCTCCGTAATAATATTTGCCACTATCCCCCGCTGTGAATACGCACCACCATCAACTTGGACATTGAGTAACTCTCGTAGATCTGAGTTGGCACCATCAGCAGCCACCAGCAAACGTGCACTTACCACACTGGCGTCTGACAACACCAATTCAGCACCGTCTTCACTAATGCTTAGTGACTCAGGTGAGGCTGGCGGCACTATATCGATAGCCGGAGCCGCAAGTGCCTGTTCCCACAGCGCTTTACGCAGAAGATCATTTTCGACAATGAAACCCAGTTCACGGACACTCAACTCAGCTGCAGAAAACTCCAGAGCATGATCGAACGACCCGGATGTTGAGCTATGCCAAACATACATTCCGGAATACGGACTCACTCGTTGCGCCACAACAGAAGACCACACTCCCAATGACTCAAGAATACAGACACTGGCGGGAGATAAAGCAGACACTCTGAGGCTCATATCAGGCAATGAATCACTTGAAAGCAATGCCGGCGGACGGGCCTCAACGATTGCGATGCGCAACTGCTGCGATACTGCGGCATCCAATAATAAAGCTGCGCTCAAGCCAACGAGTCCGCCGCCAACAATCACAACATCATAAGAATCACTCATCACTCGAACCCGGATGCTCTTATGCCGCGGGCCAGGCGCGAAAGTCTGCCACCCTGACCCATTGCGTAACGTGCCAGCTCGCGCTTCGCCGCAGGCAGTATATCGAAACCTAACAAACTTAAACCGCGCGCGATGCTTACAGCACCACCGGGCTTGGCGAATAATTCAATCAGCCCGTCGGTAAAGCTGACAACATTGCGCTGATCTGCGTGACGCCACTCACAATACGCAGACTGAATACCTTCAAGATCTGCATTCAATTGATCTGTGGCTGACACCCCAGCTGACCCAGAGGCAATAGCATCAGTAATTAATTCTGCCAAGGCTGCAGCGTCCCGCAAACCGAGATTGAAGCCTTGGCCCGCAACGGGATGCAGCCCATGTGCCGCATTGCCGACAATAATTGTCCGTTCGGCAGTTAAAGACTCGGCAGTTGATAAGTACAAGGGGTATGCGAATCGACGACCCAGGTTTCTAAACACGCCCACACGATAGCCGAACAACTCCTGCAACAAGGCGCGCATAGCGTCATCGCTCAATGCCAGAGTGGCATCAACCTCGTCGGTATTGCGGGTAAGCACAAACGTATAAACACCATCAGCACCCGGCAACAAAGCCAGGGGGCCCGCAGAGGTAAAACGTTCGTAGGCAACATTACCTGCATAGCGCAGGTCAATGCTCACATTACCAATAATGGCACTTTGTCCATACGATTTATGCTGGGCCACCACACCAAGCTGCTCACGCACCGCCGAGCGAGCGCCGTCAGCAACCACCAGCAAGGCGCCCGAAATACTCACCGGCACTTGCTGCTCCACATTAACCGTAACACCGGTTGAAGCAGCAGCTGCAGCGCCAACACGCGCCGGACAAAACACATCTATCGCCGAACATTCACTTAAGCGATCCCACAAACTACGGCCTAAAATACGGCTCTTAATAACGTGACCCAGATGGTCAATGCCCTGTTCACCGGCATTAATGACAGCACTGCCAAAACGCCCTTTCTCAGACACATGAATTTCATCAATAGGCCAAGCTGTGGCATCGATATCAGGCCACAAATCAAGTGCATTCAATATGGATTTACTGCTGCGCGATAACGCAATGCTGCGCTCATCGAAACTGGAGTTTTCGGTGTCATCGGGCAACACCGCTTCAACCAATGCAATACGCAGCGGCAAGTCCGCAAGTGCAATCGCCAGGCTGGCGCCCACCAAACCGCCACCAGAAATAATAATGTCGTAATCATTCGAGGCCACGACTGCTGGTACGACCAAATCAGACAAGTTGCTTGCCCTCAGACATCAAAGCCTCTATCGCCTCTGCCTCCACCGGCAATGCTCTTGTCAAAACCTCACATCCATCGCGGGTCACCAAGACGTCATCTTCTATACGGATGCCGATACCGCGGTAGCACTTCTTCACGCGGCGATGTTGTTCGGAGATATAGATACCCGGCTCAACGGTAAGCATCATGCCAGGCTCAAGCATTCGCCATTGGTCTGCCACACGATAATCTCCAACATCATGCACATCCATACCCAGCCAGTGTCCGGTGCGATGCATAAAAAACGGTCTATACGCCTCCTTTCTAATAAGGTCGGCCAAACGGCCTTTTAGAATACCGAGATCCTTGAGGCCACGAGTAATCTCTACTACTGCAGCATCATGAAATTCATGCCATGAAAGACCCGGCGCAATATGCTCAATCGCTGCTTCGTGGGCACGCAAAACCACATCATAAATTTCGCGCTGGGGGGCGCTGAATTTACCATTCACGGGAAATGTTCTGGTAACGTCGGCTGCATAACAATCAACTTCACAGCCGGCATCAATGAGCACCAGATCGCCATCTTCCATTTGTCGATCGTTGTCGTTGTAATGAAGCACACAACCGTTAGCTGCCGAACCCACAATAGGGTTATACGAGTGCTGCAATCCATTGCGCCGGAACTCATAGCCAACTTCAGCCTCAAGTTCGTATTCAAACATGCCGGGAGTAGCAGCGCGCATTGCTCGCGCATGACCGGCAGCAGCGACCTTAGCCGCCCTCCGCATAGCACTAATCTCGGCACGACTCTTATACATACGCATATCATGCAGCATGTGATCCATCGCAACAAAATCTTCCCGTGGATGCGCAGCCGGACCGGACTGCGCACGCAATGCTGTAACCCAATTAATCAGGCGGCTATCAAACTCCGGATGCGCACCCATGGTGTAATAGACCCCCTCACAGCTTTCAATAAGGCCAGGCAAAATATCGTCGGTATCGGCTATTGGAAAAGCATCATCTGCTTCGTACTCTGCGACCGCACCTTCGGGGCCGGCACGATACCCGTCCCAGGTTTCACGAAGGGGGTCTTTCTCACGACAAAACAACAGGTACTCGCCCTCCGGCCGGCCGGGGACTAGTACGGCAATCGCATCGGGTTCGGAAAAGCCAGTGAGATACATAAAATCACTGTCCTGACGAAACGGGTACTCAACATCACGATTTCGTAGCCGAGTATTCGCCGAGGGCAATATAGCAATACTATTCTTGCCCATCATCCTCATTAGCTGTCGTCTGCGCTTCGCAAATTCCTTTTGATTCATTACTGTTTCTACTAAAAAATAAATACTAAACAGTGGCAACGCAGATACCGGTATAAGTTATGCCACCGCATCACTTAATGCTTAAGATCTGCACTGCTGCTGCCCCGGAGGTCAAGGCTATCCTCAAAAATCAGCAGCGCGCTAATGCGCACATACTCGGATAATTCAAAGAACTCATTCTCAGCTTGGTTCAGCTCCGCCGCATCGGCCCCTTCAACATCAACTGCTGCCCGAGTTATCTCCACAAAGTCTGCAATGATCTCTTTTGCCACTTCTGATTCCAGAACCTTAGCTGCTTCCTCACCCTGATTGCCAATCGCAATACCGTGCATAAAGCCCTGACACCACATCGCAAGGCTCTCGGTGCGATCATGCAAGGACTCATCATCAGTCGGCAACAACAACCTGAAATCCATCTGGCCACCTTCTAGCATTGCGAAACTCGTCAGAGCAACCTGTCCGAGAAGTTTTGCGGCTTGGGCCACTTGGGCTGTCTGCGTATCAGATTCGCCCAGAGTCTCCTTCAGCCAAACTGCTCCGGCATGGGGCCCTAGAAGCACAGCAGCACCACAAAAGCTGCCATGAATCTCTGCAGCACAGGCACCAAGACCCGCGAACTCCAGCGCCAAAGTCAGTTCAGCGGAATCCGGAAGCGCACCAACAGCCATTGCCATAGCAAACCCTTAAGTATTTAAATCCAATTGGAAGCCTTGTATCTTATCATCCCAGCCCGATTCGGGTCGTCAATATCTGCCTCACTATTGGCCGGACCACAATGCAAATTATTTGACCGTAGGGGACAGCACGCACTATATTTAGACCATGCCTCAAGAAATCGACCAGACCTTTATTCAGGAGCTCCAGCGCCTCGGCAAGCGCGTGGATGAACTCGTTGTTATCTGCAGTCAGCTAAAAGAGGAGAATCGGTCTCTAAAAGACCGGCAGGATTCACTCATTGCTGACCGAGCGACCCTGCTGCAAAAGAATGAACAAGTAAGAGCTCGTGTAGAAGCAATGATAGGAAGACTAAAAGCTATGGAGACTGGATCATGAGCATTACCGAGGTTCATGTGAAAATTCTTGAAAAAGAGTTCCAGCTTGGCTGCTCTGCTGAGGAACGAGGGGACTTGCTAGATTCTGTCGAGCTGCTAAATAGTCGAATGCGGGAAATCCGCGACGGCGGAAAAGTGAGCGGTATCGATAAAATTGCTATTCTCGCCGCGCTTAATATTGCTAACGAACTGATTAAGTCTCGCGGCAAAGAGCATGCGCTAGAAACAGATGCGAAAAAGAAAGTCCAGACCATCCGCGAACAAGTTGAGACGGCTCTGCAATCCAGCCAACAGCTCGAATTCTAAGCCGGTTCTTTCACTCAAATTTTGATAACGACCTCTCTACAAAGCGAAAGGTTTTCTGTTATCTTAGGATCTGCCTCCTGCGGTGTTCGATAAGGACCTGGATCCCTCGACCCTAACTATTAGATCGGGGTTGGGCACTGCAGAAAGTTTTGTGCATTACCGCGTTAAGCGGGCAGCCTATACTCCCTGCGACCGACCCCACTTGTTGCTCCGGTTCGAGAGCAACGGTTCTACCGGCACAGGCGGGAGGCACCTCCTTCTAGCTCAGCGCAATAAGATATCGCTGACGAGCACTTTCAAAATGCTTATTGTCACAACACAAAAATAAAAACTCGTTAGGTGTTAAAAAAATATTAGGCTGTTCAGCCTTTAATAATAAAAACTATACGTCATCGGCCTCACTTAAATACATCACCTTAATAATGCACCAACAACCACCACCAAACATCGACCTACGCCATCGCTTGAAAACGCAGCGCCGGCAACTGAGCGAACAGCAGATCGGTGAAACTGCTGCTTCAGTTAATCGGCAACTTTGGAAACTTCCTGAACTTGCTCGTGGCAATCGTATCGGTTGCTACCTAAGCGTTAATGGAGAGGTAAATTGTGACGAATTTATCCGCTCAGCATGGATGCGCAAAAAGCGCATATTTGTGCCCATTTTGCGCAAAAGTGGCATGGGTTTTTTCCAACTTAATGACGATGATTCGCTCCAAAACAATCGTTTTGGTATCCCAGAGCCCCTCCCCAAAACCAGCGCTTATCTCTCGGCAAAAAACCTGGACATCATTCTGCTGCCACTACTTGGGTTTGACTCAAAAGGAAATCGGCTTGGCATGGGCGGAGGTTATTATGATCGCCTTCTTGCCTTCACAACAGCTCGTAGCAGATTTCGGCGGCCGCTTCTAATCGGCTTGGGGTATGACTTTCAGCGGGCAGAGGCGCTTAAGAAGAACAATTGGGACATACCCATGCACCTGATTGTCACACACGGGAAGACTTATAGGTTTTAGTTGCAAAGAATGAAAAAAAGTCCGGGATAATGAAGAGAAATCAGATCAACTGACCCCAATTACTCCGTTTCCAAAATACCCGCACAACGCTAACAAGCATTTTTTACAAACGCCTTTCCGAAACATGCAGTCCACACGGAAATCCTTGTGTTTGTGGAATTTTATCGACTTTTATATATACTCAATCGCGGTTACCCCGACACTAGGAGACTGTGATATGGCTGCTAAAAAGAAAGCCGCAAAGAAGAAAGCTGCTACCAAGACAAAGGTAGTTCGTAAGGCACGCAAGAAAGCCGCACCTAAAAAGGCGTCTAAGAAGGCTGCCAAATAGAAAGTAGCGAAAAAAGCTTCGAAGAAAAAAGCTTCGAAGAAAAAAGCTAAAAAGAAAGTAGCCAAGAAAAAGGCTAAAAAGAAAGCTGCGAAGAAAAAAGCTTCTAAGAAGAAATCTTCTAAGAAGAAAGTAGCGAAAAAGGCTTCTAAAAAGAAAGCCAAGAAAAAAGCGAAGAAGAAAGCGAAGAAAAAGGCCAGATAAAGCCTCTAAGGCTTGGTCTTAATCGAGCTACCATCTGCGGCAGCAATGTTGATGGTAATCGCTATAAATATGCCCGCCTTGTGCGGGCATATTTTTTGCCTGAGATTGCGCCCCAGCATTAAGTTTGCTTGACTATGTTCATATAACTCTTTCGCTGTGCGTATAATCTTCCCCTAGGAGAATCCCCTCAATGAGCCAAAATGAAGAGAAACGCGAAGCGGCTTCTGCCGCTCTTGAATTTATCAAGCCTGGCTGTGCGCTTGGCGTAGGTACAGGATCAACTGTCAATTATCTGATTGATGCGCTACCAGCGGTAAAAGACAAGATTCAAAGCATTGTTTCCAGCTCCGTTGATTCGACCAAACGGCTGCGCAGTATTGGCTTTGAAGTCTCGGAACTTGCTGAGGTCGGGCATTGCGACTTATATATCGATGGGGCCGACGAAGCCAACAAACACTTTCAGCTTATTAAAGGCGGCGGTGGAGCACTAACTCGAGAAAAAGTGATTGCCGCAGCGTCACGAAAATTTGTTTGTATTATTGACCAAACGAAGATGGTCGGTGTTCTTGGCGCTTTTCCACTACCGATCGAAGTTATCCCAATGGCACGCTCGTATGTCGCGCGGGAAATTATTAAGTATCGGGGACAGCCAGTCTTCCGAGAAGGCTTTATGACAGATAATGGCAATCAGATTATTGACGTTCACAACTTAAGCATCACCAATCCAATCGAAATTGAATCAAGAATCAGCCTAATACCCGGCGTAGTCACAGTAGGGCTGTTCTGTCACCGGCCCGCAGACGTGCTGTTAATAGGAGCACCGGATGGCGTGAAGTGCCATGAACGTTAGGCTGATTGCAAAAACTCATGCTTTAATGCATCAACCACATAAAATCGCTACTCTGGTAAGCAGACAGCCATAATAAAAAAGCCCGCATTGTTGCGGGCTTTTTTATTATGGCTGGGGGAGAGGGATTCGAACCCCCGCTGGCGGTGTCAGAGACCGCAGTCCTACCACTAGACGATCCCCCAAAATACGGGGTAATCCCCGGACGCAGTATGATTAACGCTTCGAGAACTGAGTCGCGCGACGTGCTTTGCGAAGACCAACTTTCTTACGTTCAACTTCACGTGCATCACGGGTAACAAATCCAGCGGCACGAAGGGGCTGACGCAATGACTCATCAGACTGCATCAGCGCACGGGTCAACCCATGACGAATCGCGCCGGCCTGTCCGGTTGTGCCACCACCTTTTACAGTGGCTGTCACATCAAACTTACCTTCCGCACCTGCTACTTGCAGAGCCTGACGCACAATCATACGCGCTGTTTCGCGACCAAAGAAGTTATCGATAGGCTTACCGTTAACAATGATGGCGCCGGTACCAGGGCGTGCATAAACACGTGCTGTTGATCTCTTTCGGCGACCAGTGCCGTAATAAACTTGTTCACTCATGAGTTATCCTGTGCCTGTTTAGGCTTGTATTTCTAAAGGCTGAGGCTGCTGAGCAACATGAGCGTGCTCGGGGCCTGCAAACACGCGCATTTTCTTAGCCATCGCACGACCCAGGCTGTTCTTAGGCAGCATGCCCTTAACTGCCAGAGTTAATACCCGCTCAGGCTTCTCAGCGAGCATTGTTCCAAGATCAACCGTTTTTAGGTGACCGACATACCCTGTATGGTGGTGGTACAACTTGCCCTCTAGTTTGTTGCCCGTTACGCGGATCTTAGCTGCATTAATAACCACGATATAGTCGCCGGTATCAACATGTGGGGTATATACAGGCTTGTGCTTGCCACGCAGACGCAAGGCAAGTTCTGTCGCGAGACGCCCCAAGGTCTTGTCAGTTGCGTCAACAACATACCAGCTGCGTTGAACCTCAGCGGGTTTTGCGGAAAAAGTCTTCATTGATAGTGCCCTCAGGGCTCCGAATCTATTGTTCTGCTGCGGGCATGCCCGCCGAAAGGTGCGCCATAATACTGATGTTTAGGCTGCATTTCAACGGCTGAACCCTATTTCCACCAAGAATCGCTTCATTATCGCGATTCTTGGTTAAGTGCTTGTTTTAGAACTCGTAATCAAGACCAATAGAAGTAATGGTGTCGGTTTTCTTTTTTCCGGGGACGACATCGGTATTGTTCTGGTAGGTAAACGAGACCGCTAGACCCAGACTTCCTACGATTGCCAAACGCAATGAAGTCACCGCTTCGGTAAAGGTATTACTGCTACCAGCGGAAACTTGTATGGTTTGTGAAAACTTAGACGTATCGGTAATTTGCCAGTCATATTCGCCATACAATCGAAAAATAGCTTCGCTAATATCCTCGTTTACAATAGTTTTCGATTGGCTCCAACCACCACCAATTTCAGCGTCAAGCTCGTGCTTTTTATTCTTAATAATCCTACGACCGTATGCCAGAGTCGCAAAACGTTGGTAATCATAACTACTGAAACGATCGCGCTGCCAGTTCAAGCGCCCTACGCCATAGTTGAACTCCGAAAAATCGTATTTGCTGCTCCACGACAACTGATAGTTTTCGGCTGTTGCGTCATTATCTTGGCTCGAAGAGAAAAATCTACCACTCAGGCCATGATGCCAGCGAACTAAATCATAGTTCACACCAAACTCAAAGTTAGCCGACTTACTTTCCGTATTGCCGCTTGTCGCAAGATAACCCAAAGTGGTATTACCCGACCATGGTCCCTTATTTTCCTCTTGATCCTCAGCATTAGACGTCAATGCTGCCAACAGCAGAATGCTCGAAAAAACTATTTTTTTTGCCCACATGTCGATTAACCTTGATTGATTTGTCAAATAATAAATTGAGCGGCCAGGAGCGCCTGAATAAGCGGTGGCATTACATAATGTGCGATCATACAGACCAAACTAAAATAAAAAAATAGGCACTGAGCGATTGTTCGCCCTCCAGACATCCGGAAAGGGAGTAAGATTGCCCAATGGACAATCGACAAATCAATCTGGGCGATGCCCTTCTTGCTGAGATCGGCTCCGCACTCAAGATTGTTGCCAGCAAAGCACGGGCGTCAAAACCGTTACCCGCGACCAGTGCCGAACCGAATAAGTTGACTGATGAAGAACAGCGGACTGCAAGCGCATTAATGCGGATCAACCATGCGGGCGAAATCTCGGCGCAGGCGCTGTATCGGGGTCAAGCAATGGTGTCGCGCGATCCCGAGCTCAGACAACACCTCCTTGAAGCGGCTGGTGAAGAGCAAGACCACCTAGCCTGGTGTGAAACCCGCCTCAGCGAACTTAACAGTCGACCCAGTTTGCTGAGTCCGGTCTGGTACAGCGGGTCTTTCGCCATTGGCGCACTGGCAGGCTTGGCGGGCGATAAAATCAGCTTGGGCTTCGTCGCAGAAACGGAGCATCAGGTCACTGCGCATCTAGAAAGCCATTTAAACGATCTGCCTGCAGATGACCATCGCAGTCGCGAGATTATCCTTCAAATGCGTGATGATGAACTTCGTCATAGCACCCATGCACTCGAAAAAGGGGGGTCTCAACTGCCCTCCGCGGTCAGAACATGCATGAGCCTTACATCCAAGATTATGACCACCGTCGCCCGTCATATTTGATATTTAGCGCTTAATTTTCACGAAACCCTCTGCAAACACGTGTTATAGCTTGCCCTTCGCCTCGGAAAGTATTACAACAGGCAACGGGTTATTAAGGAGACATAAGATGGCTGAGGCCAGAAAGGTTCTGAGTGATATTCCTGCAATTAACAGGTTTCTCACGTACTGCAGAGTTCGAACAGTTCCCTCTAAAACTGTGATAATTCATGCTGGAGATACTCCGGACACGCTCTACTATATTGTTGACGGTTCTGTCGAAGTGATGATCGAGGATGAAGATGGCAACGAAATGGTGCTGGCTTACCTCAACAAAGGTCAATTCTTCGGAGAAATGGGCCTGTTCCATGACGAGCCACAGCGCAGCGCCTGGGTTCGCACTCGCATCGAATCTGAAATCGCTGATATGACTTATTCACGATTCCGACAAATTGCCAGCGAAAATCCCGGACTGGTCTTTGAACTTGCCACACAGCTGGCCAACCGTCTTGACCGCACCAACCGCAAGTTGGGTGATCTGGCGTTCGTGGATGTCACTGGCCGAGTCGCCCATGCCATTATGGATCTATGCAATGAACCGGACGCAATGACTCATCCAGAAGGCATGCAGATTAAAGTGAGTCGTCAGGAGCTGTCCAGGCTCGTTGGCTGCTCAAGAGAAATGGCCGGGCGTGTGCTGAAGGTTCTTGAAGAGCAGGGTTTGGTTACAGCAAGCGGCAAAACCATCGTGGTTTTCAATGCCAGACCAAAACAAACGCTCACTGCCTAGAGCTGCATGCTGAGAAAAAAAGGCCGTCATGATGACGGCCTTTTTTTATTGTTTAAATACCGAGCTGAAATCTGCTTTCCTGCAGCAGCGCTGCGCTAAGCTCTGGAGCTAATGCTCGCCAATTCAGCCCGCATCTTCGCAATAGTCTCCGCATAATCATCTGCCCCAAAAATAGCGGATCCGGCAACAAAGGTATCGGCACCGGCTGCTGCTATCTCAGCAATGTTATCTATCTTTACTCCACCATCGACTTCCAACAAGATTTCACGGTCCTGCAAATTGATAAGTTCACGCACTGTACTCAGCTTGTTAAGAGCCTCAGGAATAAAGCTCTGCCCACCAAAGCCCGGATTAACTGACATGATAAGGATCAGGTCTAATTGGTCCATGACATGCTCAAGCCAAAGCAAAGGCGTTCCCGGGTTAAATACCAAGCCGGGCTTACAGCCGGCATCGCGGATCAATGCAATGGTGCGATCTACATGCTCACTCGCCTCTGGATGAAAACTAATATAAGTAGCACCGGCGGCGGCAAAGTCCTGTACCAGGCGATCAACCGGCTTCACCATTAAGTGCACATCAATCGGTGCCGTGACCCCATGCTTGATTAATGCCTCACAAACCAGCGGACCGATAGTCAGATTCGGGACATAGTGATTATCCATCACATCAAAATGCACTATATCTGCTCCTGCAGCCAGAACGTTATCAACTTCCTCGCCTAAGCAGGCAAAGTCAGCTGACAAAATGGAAGGGGCTATCTGGTAATCACTCATGCGCGACTATTCCTTATGAAGTGCTGGCAAAAAATGCAGTCGCCCTATTGTAGGGGCGCTGGCAAGCTATTTGAAGCCGCGGGCCTTTTTGATCACTTCATAAGCAGCAAGAATCTCACGGGTTTTCTCTTTGGAGACCTCCAGCATGGAGTCAGGCAAGCCCTTAGCCATTAGCTTATCCGGGTGATGCTGGTTCATTAATCTGCGATAGGCGGTCTTAACCTCTTTATCGCTGCTTTCCGACGTGAGGCCGAGAGCCTTATAGGCTTGACCCAGATCTTGTTCCGGGCTAGCGGCTGGACGCTGCCCCCCTCCGAAAGTCTGCTGAGCCCGCAAAATAGCCTCCAATTGAGCCAGCTCAACACGGCTAAAACCCAGGCCAGCAGCAATGCGCCATAGCGAATCGCGTTCCGCCGCATCAATAGAACCGTTACTGAGGAGCAAATAGAACTGAATTTCCAGAAAACTGCGGACCAGCAGTTTTTGCCCTCTTAATGCCGCATTCAGATGAGCCACCTGAGTATCAAGATCAAATCCCGCAGACTTTCCTTCGGAAAACAGACCAATCGCCTCTCTAACCTGGTCTGGACCCAAACGGAGCTGATGCATAACGCTGCGTGCCGCACTGATCTCCTCTTGGGAAACTCGGCCATCGGCCTTGGCTAGATGCCCCATAATCAAGAAGGTCGAACGGAAAAACTCACGCTGCACATCGCTGGATGCGCCGCCCAAGCGGCTGCGAGAGCCTGCCGCAGCGCGGGCCTTATCAAACTGATGCCCCCACATCACACCCAACACAATGATAACAAGGCGCCCAGGGCCTGACATGCCTGATGTCAGCAAGAAAGCCAGCGCACCAACAATAATTTTACCGATCCATGGCATAGTCGCCGTCAATCTCCAAAAAATCACGCCACATGGAATTCACCGCGCGCTCAGGTAAGGCTACAATAGCCAATCACTAAATTAACCGAAAGGCCGGATCAATCCAATGAACAAATCAGCACCCGCAGCGCTTTACGAATCCAGTGTGACAGGGCTTACCCGCCTGAATCAAGGAAAGGTAAGAGACATTTATGAAGTAGACCACGAGCATCTGCTTATTGTGACAACAGATCGGCTGTCCGCATTTGACGTCATTCTGCCAAACCCTATTCCGGGGAAGGGCGCTGTACTCACACAAACAGCGAACTTTTGGTTCGAGCGCACTAAAAACATTATTGATAATCACCTAACCAGTAAAACATTGGCCGATGTTCTACCAAACCAAGCTGAGGTCGAAGTTCTTGAAGGTCGATCTATTGTTGTTAAACGACTTCAGCCCTTGCCTATCGAGGCAGTTGTCCGCGGTTACCTCATTGGCTCGGGCTGGAAAGATTACCAAAAAACCGGTGCTGTATGCGGCATCGCACTGCCTAAAGGCTTGCCGATGGCTGCCAAACTGCCTGAGCCCATATACACGCCTGCTACAAAAGCAGATGTTGGTGACCATGATGAAAATATTAGCTTTGAGGAAACTATAGACCTGATCGGCGAAGAGCTCGCAACTCGGGTTCGTGATCTGGCAATTAAAATTTATCAGTCAGGTGCTGAGTACGCATTAACCAAAGGCATTATTATTGCCGATACAAAATTTGAATTCGGACTGGATGATGATGGCAAGCTGTACTTGATCGACGAGGTCCTTACACCCGACTCATCGCGCTTTTGGCCAGCAGATAAATATCAGGTAGGTATCAGCCCACCCAGTTTTGACAAACAGTTTGTCCGCGACTATCTCGAAACAGTTGATTGGGATAAAACCGCTCCGGGACCCGAGCTACCTGCCGATGTCATCGAGAAAACCGCGCTTAAATATCGCGAAGCCATGGGACAACTCACCAAATAGCCTGAGAAACAGAGCTGCACTCAAAAAGCCCACCACGTTCGGTGGGTTTTTTGCGCTCAGGAAGCGCTCAGGCAATAAGGTACAATCTGCCCATTACTAACAAGCCTGCCAGCATTAAAAGGCGGCAGTCAGAGGTTTTGGTTTGGATACTCTTGAAATTATCGAGTCATGGCTCTGGAATCCAGCACTGGAAAAAACTACCGGTCTCGCGAAAGCGGCCGTCCACATTATCCGGTTTGTGTACGCTGTTATCCGCGATGGAGTAACAGGCACGCTCACCTTGCGGGCAATGGGCCTGGTCTATGTCACCATACTGTCTATTGTCCCGCTGCTCGCATTAACGTTTTCTGTCCTGAAAAGCTTCGGCTACCACCGAAAAGTCGAACCTCTGCTCTATAATTTTCTAGCACCGCTAGGCGACCGCGGCGAAGACCTCACCCGTCAAGTAATGGGCTTCGTAGACAATATCAAAGGCGGATTGCTCGCGGGTATTGGTCTCCTATTACTTATTTACACATCAGTATCGATGATCAAAAAAGTTGAAGACAGCTTTAACTATGTATTCCGTGTTGAACATTCCCGTAACGTCCTACAGCGCTTCAGCGAATACCTAAGCGTTCTGCTGATTGGGCCGGTGCTCATGGTAACTGCCATGGGCTTAATCGCCTACGTGGGCAATCTCGATATCGTTCAGAATGCTGCGGGGATATCCGGCGTTCACCAAACAACGCTGTTGGTGGGCAAGCTGCTCCCCTACATTCTCATTAGTGGGTTATTTACCTTCTCGTACATGTTTATTCCTAACACTAGCGTTAATTTTTTTGCCGCGCTTGGTGGCGGTATAACCGGCGGTATCCTATGGTCTAGCATCGGGTTGTTATTTACCCAATTTGTAGTTAGCGCCAGCCGTAATATTGATATTTACGCGTCTTTTGCCGTGGTCATCGTTGCACTGATGTGGCTTTATGTGTCGTGGCTTATTCTGTTAATTGGCGCACAAACAGCTTTTTACTTGGAAAAACCTGAGTACCTCAGAATTGGCTATAAACCACTAAACATTGGCAACCGCCTGCGGGAAAAAATTGGTTTAGAAGTTATCTTTGAGGCTGCGCGACGCTTCAGGGACGGCAAGACGCCGGTCACCGCTGCTGAGATAGCCGCTCTAATCGATCAGCCAGGCTTAGTTATCAGCCCCGTATTAAGACGGCTGACGAATGCCGGGCTCATTGCTGAAAGTGGAAAACAAGGCCTTATTCCCGGGCGAGATCCGGCGACGATCAAAATTAGCGATATCCTTGGTGCTATAAGAAACGACCATCAATGGGACATTTTCAATCACGGGAACTGGGCACCGGACGTGGATGCTATTGATCTAAAAATCAATCGTAGCATCGAAGATTTTTATTCGAACCTATCGGTTTACAATGCGCTTAGCACCGCCACCGGCAATGATGAGAAAACACCAAACATCTAACTGCCAGCAACAGTCATCGTCTCAAGAAGCACCGATCCACTGCGGATGCCGCCACGCAAATCGATATCATTGGCTACTGCAATGACCTGGGAATACATCTGCTTCAAATTACCGGCAATGGTGATTTCATGCACCGGGTACTGAATCACCCCATTTTCTACCCAAAAGCCTGCCGCACCGCGCGAATAATCGCCGGTTACCGTGTTAACACCCTGCCCCATCAACTCAGTCACCAACAGGCCGGTATCCATTTGTGCAAGAAGCCCCGCAAAATCAATATCATTGTGACTGACCACCAAATTGTGCACCCCGCCAGCATTGCCAGTACTTTCTTTACCGAGTTTCCGTGCGGAATAACTGGCGAGCACATAGCTTTCAAGAATGCCTGCCCGAACTAGATCATGCTCATAGGTGGCTACACCCTCTGCATCAAACGGAGCGCTACCCAATGCCCGCGGTATATGCGGCTGCTCGATAATCGAAATAAACTCGGGCAACACACGGGTCCCTAGACTGTCCAGTAGAAAGCTAGACTGCCGGTACAACGCACCACCGCTTACTGCACCAACCAAATGGCCAAATAAACCGCGCGCCAGCCGGGAAGGAAAAATGACCGGCGTATTCCGAGTGTCCAGTTTACGCGAACCTAAGCGCTTAACCGCACGCATACCGGCCTCTCGACCAACCTCAGCAGCCGCTCTTAGCTCTCCAGGAACGCGAGAAGCGGTGTACTCGTAGTCGCGCTGCATCTCATCGCCCTCCTGCGCGATCACCGAACAGGAAACGCTGTGGTGGCTATCAGGATAAACGCCCATAAAACCATTGCTATTCCCGTAGAGGCTAATACCCTCTGCAGCCGATACCGTAGCCCCCTCAGAGTTAGTAATACGGGTATCCGCAGCACGAGCAGCGGCTTCGCACTCTAGAGCAAGCGAAATGGCCTCTACAACAGAAATGTCCCACGGGTGCCACAAATCAAGATCTGGCCACGTTGATGCCAGACGTTTAGGGTCCGCCAGGCCTGCGCAATCATCTTTGGCCGCGTAAGATGCCAGCGAGCAAGCCTTAGCAACGGTTTCCGCAACGGCTGCGGCACTCAGATCTGAACTGCTGGCACTGCCCTTCTGTTGATTCACATAGACCGTAATACCTATAGCCTGATCACGATGATGCTCAATGGTTTCAACGTCTTGAAGGCGGCCGGTAACACTGAAGCCAGCTCCCTGACTGACATTAACCTCGGCTTCGGTGGCACCCAAGGCCTTCGCTTTATCCAACGCGATGCCAGCGATGCTCTCAAGCTGCTGCTGATCAAAATCCATAGTCACGACCAATTAATAATTACTGAGTGGTTAAAACCCGCTATTCTAGCGAAACTTTTACAAGCCGGATTGGCAATGTAGAATCGAACCGTTCTTAACTTACATTATTACAAGTGAAATCTGTCTATGAGCATTCAAGTAGGAATCATTGTCGGCTCTCAGTCTGACTGGGAAATCATGACTCACGCCACCGACACACTAAAGCAGCTTGGCATTGAGCACGAGGCCCATGTGATCTCAGCACACCGTGCTCCGCATCGTTTAGTTGAGTATTGCAACTCTGCCAAAGACCGCGGGCTGAAAGTTCTCATTACTGCAGCGGGCTTGGCGGCTGCTCTGCCGGGCGCTGCCGCTGCAATAACCCCACTGCCGGTTCTCGGAGTACCGATGTACTCAAAATACTTTGGTGGCATGGACGCTTTGGTATCGATGGTACAAATGCCGGCGGGTATACCAGTGGGAACTCTCGCTATCGGGCGCGCTGGTGCAATTAATGCTGCTTTGCTTGCGGCTGCCATCATTGCCTTGTCGGACAAAGACGCAGAGATTGCGTTGGATCAGTTCCGTGCAAATCAAACGCAGGCTGTTCTGGACACACCACAACTGGTCTAGTGGCTGAGCACGGCACACCTTCTGTGTGACAAAAAAGCCTCTGTAAGACAGAGGCTTTTTTTTACCTAATATTTCAACGCGCCTAGTCCTCATCAATTTGATCACGCGGAACGTTATAGCGGAAGTCTCTGCGTTTAAGCAAAACCATTAGCCCTAAGATCAAACATACAAAACCAGCTATCAGGCAGATAGTAGGCCAATACCAGTAATTCAAATAGAGGGAAGCGCCAAGCAGGAGCACGCCCGCCAAAAGATAAAAGAAAGGCAACAACTCATAAAGCGGCTTTGACAACCACACGCTATTCAATCGACGAACCTCAAAAAAAAGCCAGAGGCCATCCTATGGCCCCATCGAGACTCTCAGATTAGCATAACAATCTAGGCTGAATGAGCCACCTAGTGAATCTTTGCTGCGGATAGTAGGCTAAATGCCAACACCGCCTACGGTCAGCCGATCAATCTTTAGTGTCGGCTGGCCAACGCCCACGGGCACAGACTGGCCCTCTTTGCCACAAACGCCAATACCCGTATCAAGTTCCAGGTCATTGCCAACCATTGATACCTGATTTAATACAGAAGGCCCATCGCCAATTAAAGTTGCATCCTTTACCGGAGCCCCCAGCTTGCCGTCCTTGATCAGATAACTTTCGCTGGCAGAAAAGACAAACTTCCCGGATGTAATATCAACCTGTCCACCCGCAAAGTTGCGCGCATATAACCCATTTTTTACCGAGGCAATAATCTCTGCCGGATCATGCGGACCGGGCAGCATATAGGTGTTGGTCATTCGGGGCAGCGGCGGGTGCGCGTAGGACTCTCTCCTGCCATTTCCGGTAGGCTCCACTCCCATTAGTCGGGCATTCATTTTATCCTGCATATAACTGACCAGCCTTCCATTCTCAATCAACGTGGTCTGGCGGGTTACTGTGCCTTCATCGTCTATATTGAGGGATCCACGACGACCCGGCATCGCGCCATCATCTACAATAGTGCAGAATTCAGAGGCCACCTTCTCACCCATGAGATTTGAAAATGCGGATGTTCCCTTGCGATTAAAGTCGCCTTCGAGTCCATGCCCGATAGCCTCATGCAACAGCACGCCGGGCCAACCAGGCGCCAAAACAACGGTCATCTCACCTGCAGGTGCAGGGCCGGCTTCAAGATTTACCAGCGCCTGGCGTACTGCCTCATCGACATAGGCTGCAGAGTTTTGAGAATCCAGCAAATAATCATAGCTATGCCTTCCGCCGCCACCACTAAAGCCCTGTTCACGCCGGCCGCTCTCTTCGACAATGACCGATACATTCATGCGTATTAATGGTCGGATATCTGCCGATAACGTACCGTCACTCGCACAGACCAAGATCATTTCAAACGCCGCTGATAAACTAGCCATTACCTGCTGCACACGGGGATCAAGCGCTCGTGCACGGACGTCGGCCTGTTGCAACAAAGCCACTTTCTGATCATCAACTGCCGATAGCAATGGGTCGAGCATCGGATACAACTGATGCGCTGCTGGTACCTTCCAGGCGCTCAACCTTTTGCTGTTACCAGAACGAGCAATCGCCGCAGCCGCCTCGGCAGCACGCAACAACGATGGCAATACAATTTCATCAGAATAAGCAAAGCCCGTCTTATCGCCGGCAATAGCGCGCACTCCAACGCCCTGATTGATGCTGTAACTGCCCTGCTTCACGATGCTATCTTCCAACGACCAGGATTCCTGCCGCATCGACTGAAAATACAAATCGGCACTGTCCACGCCGGGTGCCATAAGTATTCCGAGAGACTTCTCCAGGTCTTCATTGCTCAGTTCAGCCGGTGCCAGTAATGCTTCCCGGACTGTATCTAGATAATTGTCTGTCATAGTCTCTCTATCACTTAATTAGCAGATGCAAAAAGCTTACTTAGGCAAGCTCGTGTCTGTAGATGACTCGGATGTCGGTGAAATAACGTCTTCTGAAAAGCGCAACTCTCGCAAAGCGGCGAGATCACTATCTGAAAACTTGGGCAACGTATCTTTGCAATTCTTGAAGCGGTCAGTATCAATATCATTACGCTTAACTTTTACAATCTGGGGGTCTGCCCAGCCACCAGCGATATCATAGTAAGTTTCCCCAATACTGCTCAACGGCTCTTTAAATATTGCAGAAGCCAACCATACCGCAGCGCCAATCATCGGCCCAGCCACCACAGCGGTGCCCAAAGGAATGACATTCGACATATGCGGACGAACCACAGCTAACTGATCATACTGTTGGTCAAAAAGATTTGAACTGCCGATAATCGCCATATCCGTTACTGAGCCATCCATTGCCACATCGCAGGTATAAGCCAAGCCTTTATCCAGACTGAAGCTGCCTTTTAATTTATCAAAGCCTAGCCCCTCATCAAATACATCGCGAAAATCTAATGACAGCCGGCGTGGCAACGAGCTAAAGCTCAACAGCCCTAACAAGCGTCCGCTACCCGGGTCCACATTCAGAACCTGCCCATTTTCAACACGGAAGCCGAAAGTCCCCTTTGACTCATACATGAGACCACTACCGGGCTGCCCATTCCATGTGAGGTCGGCATTAGCAACGCCCCGTTTAGCCGCCACCAATGGTTCATACCCTAACTGGGATAGCGTTTGAGCCACATCAGTACTTTCGAGCTTCATGCTCATACTGGTGCGCGGGGTTAAATTAAAGGGATCAGTGATAATCCAGTCGCCGTCGATAGTGATGTTGAAGGTATCGCTGCTTGTCACAATGCGCTCAGCCTTCAGTCCGCGGTCCGTACGCCACACCGATGCGTCCAGTTTGCCGAAGTTCATGTCATCAATGATAAAGCTGGCAATCTGGATAGACAGCGATGGAAAGTCACGCGGGTCAATAAAATTATCTGTCGTCGCCGCATTGGGATCAACAGAGTCATCGTTTTCGTTCTGCAAAACGAGTCGTGACATATCGCCAACCAATGGTTTATCGCCTGAGAAGTCGGATGGCACAGCTAAGCTACCACTGGCGCGAGGGCCATCAATATCCAGATTCCACACTCCTTGGGCCTGCAATGCACTAACCGTCGAATCTGGAAAGCGATAACCAAAAAACTGGAGGTCTTTTGCATAGATATCAACTTCGCGAAGGAAATTCCCTTCACCTGACTTACCGCTATCTGCCGTTCTCGCGTACTCCGAGGCCACAGAGAGCCACTCCTCTATAGATAAACCATCAAAGGTACCGCTTACGGCGAGCCCTGGAGTCTCTGGCAGTTTTGGAATGAGAGCCCCAACATTCAAAGCGGCACTTTGAAAAGCCCACCCAAAGTTAGCTTTCTCAAAACGAAGATTTGCAGAAATCCCTGACTTACTATTTGCGAGTACGTCAAGCACGCCAGATGTTGGAAATCGAACGCTGGCGGTGAGGGGGTCAGCAACACCCGCTGTTTTAAACAATGGAGCCGGCATGTCTATCGCCAGGCCCTGTAAATCAGACTCTACAAGAATCTCAAACTGACGAGAGTCGCCAGCGTCCAATGCAGGAAATAGCACTTGCGATTCCCAGGCGATCGACCCTGTGTAACGATTGGGCAGTGGTATACGCAATGCTGCCGAGATATCAGGCATAGGCGTTTCACCACTGACCTCGACAACCTGAGTGAGCCCAGCCTCACTTGACATCGGATGTCGCAAGGCGATTGATATTGGCTGCCCCAAAAAACGTCCATCGATAGACTTTGATGACAAGCGGGTCCTGTCAAGCTCAACCGGACCATTCAGCTCAGTTACAGGATAATCAATCCCACGAAGGCTCATCATGGCATCACTGACTAAAAGACTCGCATTCAGTCTGTAATCTGCTAATGCATTAACCGGCAGATACAACCTTACAATGCCACTGACATCACCCGATGCCGTCACATCATTCAATATTGGCCCGAGGACGTTACCGATAAAGGACTCGCGCAATAAACGCAACACCTGGGGAAACCCGGTACTGACAGATGCATCAACGGTCAATTTGCCATCGCGCATATCCGGCATTTGCGCATTGATGTTACTAAATACTGTGCCGGCAATCGAGCCTTCATTTCGCGTACTAAACATCGATATGCCGTCAAACACAAGCTCGCCACTGAGGTCTTCAAGCTGCGGCCAACCCGGAGCAAATGCAAGCGCCCCTTTTTCAAACGGCACCACCACACTAAACTCGCCCTCTTCAGCTGTCGCGTAGGGGAACTTGCTTAAATCACCCAAAAATCTGAAGCGAACGTCATTCACCTCACCTGCCAACACCGCATCCTCGAGCCAGTCCAATACCACTGCAGGGATTTTAGTAGGTAGATTGGGTATCACTCGGGGCACTTCATCGGAACTGGCCACTGCGGAAAAATCCATGATCCATCCGCTGTTGTCATCAACCGCCTTAAATAGGCTCAACTCGCCACTGCCTGTGCCATAAGGTGTCTGCAATTCTATCGCAGCGGCTTCGACTAACAGCCCATCATCGCTCGTGCTCCAAAGTACCTGAGTATCTAAACGTTCGGCATTTATCGCCTCACGAAAGAAATCATCGAGTTGGAAACGCCCATTACGTATATCAATGTTCAGCTGGCCACTTTCAATGCCCCCATCGATATTTCCTGAGACACCTGCAATATTAATACCGACACTCTCATTTACGTAGCTCACATTTGTGAATGCTCCACGGACACTTAAATTGGAAACATTCCCATCGATTAAAGAACCGCGCAGTCGCACACCAGCAAGGCGGCCTCCGAGCTGTCCACCAAAACCGATTGATTCCAATTGCCGACGTGCAAATGCTGTGCCCAGCGGCATCAGATTGTTAAGATTTGCAAAATCAACATCCAACATAAAGCTACTAGGTCTATTGTCCGCATCCAGCAACACCTGTCCGTCAAAGCGCCCTGGTGGCCACTGCTGTTGGTAGCGTTGCAAAACAAATTTGCGCCCACTAAATTGCCAACTCTGATTATCACGCTCGAAACTCACTTCGCCGGCAACTTGCTCATAGACAATAGGCTCTGCATCGGGAAGCGCTATCCGCACATCCTGCAAGTCAACGTCGACATCGATAGCAAGTGGCAGGCCTCCTCGTAATCTCGCTGAAATAAAGCCAGCGCCGGCACCACTCAAAACCGGCGACATCTCATCCGGCAATAAACTGACCCATTGCCCAATATCGAGATCTGGAACATCAATCTCAATCGACCAAGTTGCGCCCTGAACGGAGTGCTCACTGTCTAACAATGCGACCAGGTCGGCCTCAGCCACAAAGCTGATACCCTCACCAAAACGCTGCTCTGGCTGGACTAATCCGATCAACTCAAGAATGCCATCGTCCAGCTCTCCCTCAAGCTCATCAATACGAAAGTCCGCTGGTGGTTGATTCAGATACTGGTCGTCGAATCCTACTGTCACATTGTTCAACCATAACGAGGTATCAGGCAAATCATCGACATCCAATCCGTCGCTAGCCCGCGTCCGAATCCAATCTGCCAGAGTACGACCCTGTAACAATAGACGGCCCTCAGTATCACGAATAAAATCAAGACGAACACCACTGATTTGTGTATGGCTCGGCAGTACGGTCTGATGCAGGATCAAAGCAGCCATATCGAGGCTAATTTTAACCTCTTCCGCGTAGACCACTTCGGAGCCCTCTTCCGGCAATGAAATACGGGTCTGCTGCAATCTCAGTTCCGGACCATAACGCGATATGCCTGCACTAATCTGCCCGAAATCAACCTGAAAACCGGTTGCCCTCTCTGCCAGACGCTGAATATCACCTTGATACTGGGGAATTTGTGGCAACAATAAGCGGGCAACACCAACCAACAGTGCCAGCACAATTAAAACCGTCGCCATAAATGGCAGCAGTAATCTTTTTAGCAACCCAAAAAACTGCTTCATATGCTATACCGGCACCACATCAAATTCATGCTGCGCGCTAAATGCCTGCGCTTGCAGTCGTATGGTCTTACCTGTCAATTCTGATAGCCGAGCAAGCCCTGAAGACTCTTCGTCAAGCAACATCTCAACGACATTGTCATGAGCAATAACCATCAACTCCTTAACCTCAAATTGCCCATGCTGCCGCATGATCTCGCGGAAAATCTCATAGCAGACTGTTTCAGATGCCTTTATATAACCTACCGATCTGCAAGTTGGACAAGGCTCGCACATCACATGCTCCAGGCTCTCACGCGTTCGCTTCCGGGTCATTTCGACTAAGCCTAAGGGCGAAATCTGAGCTATTTTTGTAGTGGCATGATCCGCAGCCAGCGCTTTATCTAAGGCGACCAGAATCTGGTCCTGATGCGACCTGACATCCATATCAATAAAATCAACTATAATAATACCGCCAACATTGCGCAGGCGAAGCTGCCTGGCAATAGCCTCAGCCGCTTCCAGATTAGTAAGGAACGCCGTTTCGGCAGGGCTGCTCTGGCCAACGAAACGACCGCTATTAACATCAACGGTCGTCATCGCTTCAGTCTGATCAAAGATCAGATAACCACCCGATTTAAGATTCACTTTACGGCACAATGCTCCCTGTATTTCGTCTTCAATACCGTACAAATCAAGAATCGGTCGATGCCCCGAATACAGTTCCATAGTTGGTTTGGAGTCAGACAGAAAACTGTCTGAGAAACGCTGCATTGTGGCCAGACAATCTTCAGAATCAACGAGCACTCTATCGAGATCAGGGTGCAACATATCGCGCACAACTCTAGCGGCCAGCGGTAAATCTTCATGAATCAAATTACCCGCTTTTGCCTCTTTGTACTTAAGACCGATGAACTCCCAAAGCTTTTGCAATACCAGAGCATCGGCTTCCAATGCTTCAGCACTGGCGCCCTCAGCTGCAGTGCGAAGAATATATCCATTTACGACTTGGTCGGGAAGTAAGCCTGCGGCCAGCTCTCGCAGTCGCTCTCGCTCGGCTTCCACTTCGATGCGTGCCGAAACGCCCAGAGTCGGGCGCCCAGGAAGCATCACCAAATAACGCGATGGGATAGTAATGAATGCGGTCAAACGCGCGCCCTTGTTGCCCAAAGGCTCCTTAATCACCTGCACCAGAACCTCCTGGCCGTCTCGGAGTAATCGCGATATATCGGTTTTGCCTATATCACCCCCTTTGAGCATGGGCGCACTCGGTGAAGCGGCGATATCGGATGCATGCAGGAATGCGGTTCGAGTGAGGCCAATATCAATAAAGGCAGCCTGCATACCTGGCAGCACCCGCATGACTTTGCCTTTATAGATATTGCCTAGTACGGCGCTTCCCTGAGCCTGTCGTTCGATGAGAAAATCCTGCAACACTCCATCAGAAATCAGTGCGGCGCGAACTTCGCGCGACCCGGCATTGATAAGAATTTCTTCTTTCACTTAGTGAACTGCCTTGCCGAACAGCTGATAACCGAAGCGCTCCAGCAAACGACCCGTTTCAAATAACGGCAACCCCATAACACCGGAGTAACTGCCTGAAATATTTTCGATAAACAGCGCTGCATGCCCCTGAATCGCATACGCACCGGCCTTATCGGATGACTCACCGAGCGCCCAGTAAGCCATCATTTCCGCATCACTGATGCGCCGGAAGCTAACCTGGGTTCTATTAAGGTCGAACAACTCATCATTACTGCCAACCAGGGCAATAGCACTCAAAACTTCATGGGTATTATCGGAAAGCTTCCGTAGCATAGCGAGAGCATCCTCTTTGCTCTCGGGCTTACCAAGAATCTGTCCGTCAATTACGATGGCTGTATCAGCGCCAAGCACTGGCATATTGTGTGACTCTAATTTGCTTGCGGCTGCGCGTGCTTTCCCCACCGCCATACGAAAAACATAGTCTTCAGGCTTTTCACTAGCCTGAAGACTCTCATCTATATCGGCAGGGACCTGCTCAAATTTCATACCGAGCTGCTGCAGTAACTCACAACGCCGCGGCGACCGGGATGCCAGATAGATAAAATTTGTACCGTGCTTCGCGTTACTCACAATTGCTTATTCCCGATGATACGGATGACCCTGCAGTATCGTCCATCCTCGATAAATCTGCTCGCACACCTGAACCCTAACCATTGCGTGAGGGAGCGTTAGCTGTGATAGAGACCAGGTTTGATCTGCACGCGCCTTGCATTCTGGTGACAAGCCATCCGCGCCACCAATAAGAAAGGTAACCTGCTTATAGGTGCTTTGCCACCTGCCCATTTCAACGGCCAGCTGTTTAGACCCCCATTGGCGACCACGCTCATCAAGCGCCACAACATAATGGTCTGGCTGCAACTGCTTCATCATTTTGCCGCCCTCCCGCTGCATAGCCCTAGCAACAGGCATAGCGGCACTTCGAGTGACCGCCGGAATTTCTATCAGCTCGGGGTGAAAATGCTTTGGCAGACGCTGCTGATAAAACTTGAAGCCATCGCTAACCCAAGAGGGCATACGATGTCCAACTGCCACGATAGATATCTTCAACGTGGGTTACCGCGCCACTAGCTAGGGGGCGTATCCGCAGCTTCAGAAAATGGTCGAACAGACCAAAGATCTTCCAGCTTATAAAACTCGCGCACGGCTGGTTGCATAACGTGCACAATCACATCCCCCAGATCGATAAGCACCCACTCAGAACCTTCTCTTCCTTCGACCCCTATGGGTGTAGCGCCAAATTTTTTAGCGGCATCTAATAAATTCTCAGAAACTGATCGCACATGCCGACCCGATGTTCCGCTGGCAACTACAAGGTGGTCAGCTATGGTGGTGAATTTTCCGACATTCAGAACTGCAATGTCCTTGGCTTTGAGCTCTTCTAGTTCTGCGCAGATGAACTTCAAAAGTGCGTTGCTATTCATTCTTCCTCTCTCGTATTATAAAACTCCGCGGCTATAACAACCCGAGTTCTTGGCAAGCTCCCCGACCTCGTCAGGCAACAAAAACTCCGTTCCTAAACCGTCGGCAATAAGCTGCCTAATGGCTGAAGAAGAAATTTCTAATTGTGTTACCTCATGCACAAAAATCCTACCCGCTAAGAAGGCATTCAGATCTGCCGCTTCATTGGTCTGCCTTTCCTTCATCAAGCCAGACAATTGGTCATCGACGTGCAATTGGCTGCCGGGCCTATGCACTACAACAATATGTGCAAGAGACAGTATATCCTGCCACCTGTGCCATTGGGGAAAACTTAGCCAGGCATCCATGCCAATGATTAAACAAAGTGGGGTATCGGGCAGCTCCTGTCGTATCTGCAACAGCGTATCTACTGTGTATGAAGGTCCTGCACGATCCAATTCGCGCTCATCCAAAGAAAAGCCGGGATAATCATTGATAGCAGCCTTGAGCATGCTTATTCTGAGCGCTGCCGAAGCGCGGGCCGCCGCCTTCAAAGGTGAAACTGCGCAAGGCACAAACCGCACATCCTTCAGCCTCAATACCTGCTGCAATTCCGATGCGGTCCGCAAATGCCCGTAATGGACCGGATCGAAAGTACCGCCAAAAATGCCTATTACAGTTTGCGTCATATGCGTGATACCGCGATTGCTGTTGCGATGATGATCTGCGACACGGAGTTAGGCTGACAGCTGACCTCGGGCGCCTTCTTCAGGAGCTCCGATCGCGTACAACAACTCTAACAAAGCATCCCAAGCCGAACCGTAGTGAGCACCCTTAACAATTCTATCGGCGGTAACTGCGGCTTGTAACAAATAATTGATACTCTCACGATTGTGTTTTCGCAAACACTGCTTCGTGAGTTGTTGTCTGGCACTCCAGATTCCAGATTGTTTCATCGCCACACCTTCCGGAACACCCTGATCGACCTTTAACCAAACCGATGCAACTGACATAGACTCGCGTACCAATGCCCATAGAGTTAGTGCCGGAGCAATGCCTTCCGCACGCAGCCCATAAAGTATCCTAACAGCACGTGTAACATCGCCTTGCAAAGCAACGTCCGCAAGCTGGAATACATCGAAGCGTGCACCATCCGCAACAGACTCGATGGCTAACTCAAGGCTGACATGCGAACTGGTTGCCAGCAAGCAGAGCTTATTAATTTCCTGGCGCGCCGCGAGCAAATTACCCTCAACCCGATGAACCAGCAGCTCGACAACCTCGCGATCATAGGTTAATGACTGGCGCTGTAAGTTCTTTTCGATCCACGCCGGCAACTGAGCAACCGATATAGGGCGAACAATTACGGTAATCACAGAATCAATGAGCTTACCGACCCACTTGCTTTTGGCCGTTGTGCTATCGAACTGCTCCGCGATTATAAGCAGCAAGGTATCGGGCGGCGGCTTAGCGGCAAGTTCAGCAAGCATCGGGCCACCCACCCGGCCCGGCTTGCCCGTGGGTAAGCGGATTTCGACAATTCTGCGACTGGCAAACAAGGACATATTGCTGGCGCTATTGCGGATTAAATCCCAATCAAATCCTGTGCCAACAACAAAAACTTCTCTATCCTCATAGCCTTCTTTGCGCGCGCGCGCGCGAATTCCATCCAGCGCCTCGCCAATCAACAGGGGCTCATCGCCCGCAACAAAGTAGACCTCGGCCAGACTATCTTTAAGCTGTTTATTTAGCTGTGGCAGCGATATCTTCACCCTCGCTGGCCGCCAGCTGACTGAGACGCCAAGTCAACACAAGAGTCTTCGAGCAACACGGGCACGCCATCGATAACCGGGTAAACCCAACGGCCGCAAGCGGTTAATAAGGCCTCATGCATAGGCTTATCGACACAGACACCGCCCCGGGTAAATAATTCTCCCCGGGCGATATCTTCATTCAGACCAGCAAGCTGATCTGCTGCAACAACAGATAATGACTTGTGCGTAATCGGACAACACAGAATATTGAGCAGCGTCAAATCCACTTAGTTAATCCCTGAAACAAATTAATAAAAAGCGCTTTCACGTACTATATAACAGCTTAATCTGCAGGTGGTGCACCGGGGCTTAAAATGGGCTAATCACGGCCTTCTGAGGGCACCGTGCCGTGCAATGCGACGCGCCATGAGAACTCTAATGGCAATGGATCGGCGCCACAATGCCCCCAAGGGTGACAGCGCAGGACCCGACCCAATGCCAGGATCAGTCCCTGCGGATAACCGAAACGATCGAGAGCCTGATACGCGTATTCGGAACAGCTTGGGCTATAACGGCAATGCGGCCCGAGCAACGGGGATACGTAACGCTGATAGCCGCGTATCAGCCAGCGCATTGGAGATGAGCCATAATCACGCTGTCAGGCATATCTGCGCCTGCTCGCGAATAGAATTGATCATTGCCGCCAGTCCGTTGTTGCGGGTCGGGCTTAAATGCTCACTAAGGCCTATTGCGCGAATAAACTCCGGCGGGGTGCTCAAAATATCCGCCGCAGACTGCCCGCTGTATACACGCATAACCAAGGCTATCAGTCCCGAAACAATTGCAGAGTCGCTGGCTGCATCAAAATACAACAGGCCATGTTCTGATTTTGCCTTAAGCCAGACCTGGCTCTGACAACCATGAAGCTTGTTCTCGTCAGTACGATACTCTTCTGGGAACTCAGGCAATTGCCTCCCGAGGTCAATAATGTATTGGTAGCGGTCAAGCCAGTTATCAAATAGCTGGAACTCATCGATAAGCTCTACCTGAATTTGCGCGACATTACTCATATGCGCACCATACGCCTTTAGATATATTCAGATTTCCGTCAGCAGCCATCACTTTAATCGCGATTAATCTGCCAGCGCGTGCCGTCAGGTCCATCTTCAATAACCACGCCCATCGCGCTCAACTCATCTCTAATTTGATCTGCTCGCCCGTAGTCTTTATTGGTTCGTGCTGAAACTCTTTGCTCCAGCAATGCTTCAACTTTCGCCGAAAACTCTGCGTCATGATCTGTCGCAAACCAGACCTCGGGGTCTTCAGCAAGCAATCCAACAATATTGGCGCTGGCCCGCAATTGGCCGCCCAGCGAAGCCTGCTCCGCAACATCAGTCGACTTGTTCAGCTGGCGAGCTAGGTTAAACAATTCTGCAAATGCCTTTGGGGTGTTCAAGTCATCGGATAAGGCGTCAACAAACGCCGGAGACGGCCCTGTTTCTTGCCACGAAGCCTGCCACCCGGAGGTATTACGCAACGCGGTGTAGAGTCGATCGAGCTTACGACAACTCTCGACCAGCAGATCATCTGACCAGTCCAGCGGTTGCCGATAGTGCCCACTGAGCAACGCCAAACGCACCGCTTCTCCAGGCGCATCCTTTAATAGGTCTCTTACCAGCACAACGTTACCAAGCGACTTGGACATTTTGGTCTGATCAACATTCACAAAGCCATTGTGCATCCAGTAACGACTGAATAACTTGCCGCCATGTGCGCAGGTGCTTTGTGCAATTTCATTTTCATGGTGAGGGAAAATCAGATCATTGCCACCACCATGAATATCAATAGTCGGCCCTAGATGCTCGGCAGCCATCGCTGAGCACTCAATATGCCAGCCCGGACGACCCCTGCACCATGGACTGTCCCAGCCTGGCATATCATCACTTGACGGTTTCCACAGAACAAAATCGCCCGCATCTTCCTTATAAGGCGCTACGTCGACGCGTGCACCATCTATCAATTGCCGCGTATCGCGTCGCGACAAATGACCGTAGTCCGCGTATGAACTAACACGAAACAGCACATGACCTTCAGCAACATACGCATGGCCCTCCTTAATTAAGGTGGAAATCATCGCAATCATCTGAGGGATATGATCAGTAGCAAATGGCTCAATGTCCGGATCAAGAACGCCAAGAGCCTTGATATCTGCATGATAGGCGGCTGCATTTGTCTCAGCAATTTCTCGAATCGAAAGGCCCATTTCCTGCGCACGAGTGCTTATCTTGTCATCAATATCCGTAATATTGCGCGCATAGACCACCTCATATTGGATTCGCAGCAGACGCACGAGCACGTCAAACACAATGGCAGGCCTGGCATTCCCAATATGGGGCAGGTTGTAAACCGTTGGGCCACAGACATAAACAGTGACCTTAGGGGGGGCTGCCGGCTCAAAATGCTCTTTTTTCCGGTTCAGGGTGTTGTAGAGCTTAAGGTTCATAAGGGTATCTTTCTTTACAGCCAGCTATAATAACAATCATTGAGACAATGCCCACCTTGGTGAAGAGTTATGTTTTCACGATGTGGTCAACCCCCGGAGACGATACATTGAATTCCATGGATATTTTTGGCCCACGCGCATCTATCGAGCAAGTGGAAGAAGGCACAGAACTCGCACCGAAATTCGATGCGGATGGACTGATGCCCGCTGTAACGACAGATTACACCAGTGGCGAGTTGCTGATGCATGGCTACATGAATGCCGAAGCGCTAAGCAAAACCATCGAAACCGGCGAGGCGCACTATTTCAGCCGCAGCCGGCAAGCGTTATGGCACAAGGGAGCCACCAGCGGACTAACCCAGAAAGTGGTCGAACTCATGGTTGATGACGACCAGGACTGTGTTTGGCTCAGAGTTGATGTTACGGGCGGCGCAAGTTGCCACGTGGGATACCGTTCTTGTTTCTATCGCAAAGTCCCAGTGGCCGACAATGCGACGAATATTAAGGGCCCGCTGCCGCTGGAATTCACTGAAACCCAAAAAGTTTTTGACCCCGAAGAAGTTTATCCGGGCGTGCCTAACCCGACTAAACTCTAAACAGATCGCTTTTTCTTTCTAGCTTTTCTTAGCGGACGCCTTTTTGGCAGTGCACCGATCAGTCTCGTTTGGGGCAAGCGCGACCAGGAATACAAAAACTCAATGCTGCCGATCAACATCACGAGATATGCGCCCAGTTCCATCAGCTCCTCAGCAGCAACCTTTGCTGCACGAACGTAGTGCTCATCCATCACCACTGCCCATAGCTGATTGCTGACGACGATTTGCGTAAACGGCACTAGCATGAGCAAGCCTCCGAGTACCATCCCCAGTCCAGCCGACGGCCAGGAACGGCGCCAGCCATTTAGGAATCGATTGCGATTACGGACTAAGTAAACTCCGGAAATCGCAAGTAGGACCGCGCACAACACCTGCCAAAAATTGTCAATGACATAGGTATCGAAGACATAGTCAAGCTCACGAATCAGAAATAACGCAAACAGCGATGCCCAAGCAATCGCCATAGGGCGACGCAAACGATCACGGCTGGCTATCCAGATGAACAATCCGATACAAACCAGCAAGCAAGCATGCTGCAGCTGTTCGATCGCTGAGAACTCACTGGTGGCAGCTCGTTGAACAGCAACGTCCAGCGATAAACCGCTTGGTGCAATAAAGGGCACCAACATGATGCCGTAAGCGATTGCGGCTACAAACAAGCCGTACATCAAATAACGTAAAAATGCTTTTCTCATACCACACGCCATCTTGTTGAAAGAGCAACAAAGCCTGAGTTACAAAGTCGATATTTGTACCAAAATCTGTCGGGCAATATCCTTAGCCTGCGAGGCAGAAAGGACTTCGTACTCTTCAGCCTTACCGAGTACCTCAGTTTGGTTGTACTCATAACGATTTGTCAGCGTTATTGCTGCAGGCTCGAGAACCTGCTTGCCATTAACAGCAACGGAAAAACGGACTGAATAATAAGCCTCATACTCTAGCGGGATATTACGCGAAGATACTGCTGTCACATTCTGCCCCGAGTTATCGGCTTCCACCTTAATTATCGCTGTAGCTGACGAAGGGCCCTTGGCAAGAGCCACCCCACGTTGTCGCAAAGCCTTGCTAAGACTTTGATAAAAAAAAGTGTAGCGATCGCCCGCTTGGATATACGTCGACGAAAATTCTGGCGGTAGTGGCACACTGCCTTGCAAATGAAACCCACAGGCGGTCAATAACAACACGCTGACCAAACACATTAAACGCAATTTCGCCATATTAAATAACAACATTAACTAACTTGCCAGGAACCACAATTACTTTTCGTAACTCACTGTCCCCAATAAACCGTTGCACATTTTTATCAGCCAATGCTGCGGCCTTTAAAGCGTCTTTATCGGCATCAGCAGGCACGTCGATCCGACTGCGAAGCTTACCATTCACCTGCACAACCACCTGCATAACATCAACCATCAGGGCCTTTGGATCCACATCAGGCCAACGCTCGCAAGCAATTGAGGCGTCATGGCCCAAAACTTTCCATAACTGATGGCAAATATGCGGCACAATCGGCGACAACATTAAGACAACTTTCTCCAGTGCTTCCTGAGCTAACAATCGATCTACAGCATCATTCACTGGGTACTTATTCAATGAGTTCATGAGCTCCATCACAGCCGCAATGGCTGTGTTAAACGTATAACGCCGACCAATATCATCGCTAACCTTCGTTACTGTTGTATGCACGATGCGCCGGAGGTCCTTTTGCGCAGGATTCAAATCCTCATGTTGAAAACTGCCGGCTGGTACACCAGCAGCAATGTGCTCATGAGTCTTTGTCCATAGGCGCCGCAAAAACCTGAAGGCCCCCTGAACACCCTCATCAGACCATTCCAGAGACTGCTCTGGCGGAGCGGCAAACATAACAAACAGGCGCACGGTATCTGCACCATACTCATTAATTAGCTGCTCAGGGTCGACAGTATTGCCTTTTGACTTTGACATTTTAGCGCCATCTTTGAGCACCATTCCCTGAGTCAACAAACGGGTAAATGGCTCATCACAGCTCACCAGACCTTCGTCACGCATCACCTTGTGATAAAAACGGGCATAGAGCAGATGCAGAATGGCATGTTCAATACCGCCAATATACAAATCAACTGGAAGCCAATATTTGGCGCGCTCGTCAAGCATGGCATCCGCATTATCGGGACAGCAATACCGTGCGTAATACCAAGAAGACTCCATAAAGGTATCAAAAGTGTCGGTTTCCCGTATTGCAGGCGCCCCGGTTATGGGATCGACAGTTTCGAAGAACTCCGGAAGCCTAGCCAATGGCGAGCCACTGCCATCAAGCTCAACATTTTCAGGCAGCTGAACCGGCAAATCGGCATCAGGTACTGCTAAATACTGGTCGCCGTTATTTATTACCGGGATTGGCGCACCCCAATAACGTTGGCGGGATATCAACCAATCGCGCAAGCGATAGTTCGTATGGCGCTCGCCACAACCGCCCGCCTCAAGATCTGCAGCAATGGCATTAAATGCATCTGCAGATGTTAAGCCATCGTACTTGCCTGAGTTGACCAGCACGCCTTTTTTAACAAACGCAGCATCTGCTACATCGCACTCCGAAGAATCCCCTGCAGCAATAACCTGCTTAATTGGCAAATCGTATTCAGTAGCAAATTCATAGTCACGCTGATCATGAGCGGGAACTACCATAACAGCACCGGTGCCATAGCTAATCAATACAAAGTTAGCCACCCAAATTGGTATCAGCTCACCTGTAACCGGATGAATCGCATTAATGCCAAGAGGCTTCCCGAGCTTGTCCATAGTCTCGACAACAGCCTCGGAGACCGCATTTCGCTGGCAATCAGTCAAAAACTGCTGCAGCTCCGAGTTAGTCGCTGCGGCGGCGACCGCTAGCGGGTGCTCGGCCGCAACGGCCATGCAACTAACACCCATTAAAGTATCTGGGCGAGTGGTATAAATACGCAGCAGCTCGTCACTGCCCGCGACTTTAAACGCCACTTCAACGCCCTCTGAGCGACCAATCCAATTGCGCTGCATCACCTTAACTGACTCCGGCCAATCAAGGGCATCAAGCTCAGTCAGCAGCTCTTCAGCATAGTCAGTAATTCGGAAAAACCACTGCGGAATCTCTCGGCGCTCGACAGTTGCACCTGAGCGCCAGCCCTTACCATCGATAACTTGCTCATTAGCAAGCACCGTCTGATCGACCGGATCCCAATTCACCACTGCCCTTTTTTTGTACGCCAGATTCTTACTGCGCATACGGCCGAACAACCATTGCTCCCAGCGGTAGTACTCCGGCTCACAAGTGGCAATTTCTCGATCCCAGTCATACGCAAAGCCCAGCCGCTTTAGCTGGTCACGCATGTAGTTGATATTTTCACGGGTCCATTTTGCAGGGGCCATCCCATGCTTAATAGCCGCCCCTTCTGCAGGCAGGCCAAACGCATCCCAACCCATAGGCTGCAGGACGTTTTTACCCAACATGCGCTGATAACGCGAAATGACATCACCGATCGAGTAATTACGCACATGGCCCATATGAAGACGGCCGCTCGGGTATGGAAACATGCACAGGCAATAAAACTTCTCCAGCTCCGGGTCTTCGGTAACTTTGAAGGTTAATGCTTCTTCCCAGTAGGCCTGGGCCTGCGATTCGACTTCCGCCGGATTGTATGGACGATCCTGCACTGAATGCTCTCGTTAAATGATGATTTAGTAGACCGGCAAGGATACACCAGTCAGGCTGCCAATCGCACCGGTATCAGGTCTGTTCCAGCAAAACCACTGGTTACACTGAAACCTTCCGGCGCAAGGCCGCAACACCAAACAACAGGAGCGCGGAGCAGACTACCGGATAATTGCCCCAACGAATGTAAGGAGTCATGCCTGTATATGGATAGACATCAGCAATCAGAACACCGGGAACAAATTGTGGAATGCGCGTCAGAATGCCACCATCAGGAGCAATGATTGCGGTTATCCCTGTATTGGTTGATCTCAGCATTGGACGTCCTGTCTCAAGTGACCGCATCCGCGCCATCTGCAGGTGCTGATGCGGCGCGATAGAATCACCAAACCAGGCATCATTGCTGATATTAATCATCAATTCAGCATCTGGGAAAAACTGCAGCTGCTCGGCACCGAAAGCCACTTCATAACAAATGGTTGGCGCTATCGGAACTCCATTGACCTCTAATGTACTCTGCAGTGGCGGACCTGCGGTGACATCTTCGGATGGGAGATTCATCAGACGCAGCCAATTGGAGATGAACTCAGGGACTGGAAAATATTCACCGAACGGCACTAAATGGCGCTTGTCATAGCGACCCTGGTAGGCTCCAATACCCATAAAAGTATTGCGAAACTCGCCTGTCACAATATCAAAAGTAAGAATCCCGGAATACAACTGGGTACCCTGCTCAGACATGACTTCATTCAGCTCATCGAGGAAGTCTGGAACTTCGAACGGCAATGCGGGAATAGCCGCTTCCGGCCAAATTACCAAATCTGGGGCTTCGAGTGCCAGTGTCGTATCGCGATAATAGCTCAGTGTTGGTTGAAGCTGGCTTGGCGACCATTTCACTTCCTGTGGAATAGCTGCCTGAACCAGAGCCACACGCAATGGCTCATCTCTTGGCTGTGTCCAGCTAATCGATTGCAATTGCATCGATAAGGCAACAATTACGCCGCCTGCAGCTGCCGCAAACAACTGTTGCAATCGCGAGCCTCCGCGCAGGACCATCACACCAAGACCGGCCACTAGGGCAAGCACCCAGCTAACCCCATGAACACCTATAATAGGAGCCCAAGCAGCAAACGGTGTGTCGACCTGGCTGTAGCCGATACTGAGCCATGGGAACCCGGTCAAAAACCAACCACGAAACCACTCGACCAAAACCCATACAGCCGGCAATACCACCAACCACTGCAATGGCCCTGCGTTAGTGCGAAAACGGTTTGCCAACCAACCGGCCAGCGCGGTGTAAGCACTCATGGCAAGAACCAATGCCGACATTAATAGAATGACCACCGGAATTGGCGCCCCACCCAACTGCCGCAATGAGATATACAACCAATAGGTGCCCAGAGTGAACACGCCCATGCCATAGAAGCAGCCCAATATTGCGGCTTCACGGGGCGATTGCTCCTCCCAGAGAAAGAACAGCATTATCAGAGATACGGGTGCCAGCCAAAATAAATTGAAAGGTGCAAATGCCAATGGCAGCAGCAAGCCAGCAGCAATTGAGCCCGCCCACCGGCCCCGGGTTGTCATCGATACGGCCAAAAGCAGCCTCTATTCCTGGGTTTCTTCAAATGCTTCCCGGCCAACCTCAACAGAATGAATCCGCCTCCGGTCAGCCTGCACCACAGTGATCTCCAACCCACCGGTAACGATTTTGTCGCCACGACGGGGCAACCGGCCAAATGCTTGCATGACCATGCCAGCCACAGTCTCGAATTCACCTTTATCGAACTTCACAACAAAGTACTCATCGAAGTCTTCGATCCTTGTGTGCGCTAAGACCGCCCAAGTATTAGGACCAAGCTGCACGATTTGCTCAGCCTCCTCCTCATCATGCTCATCATCGATATCGCCGACAATTTGCTCCAGCACATCTTCGATAGTAAGCAGGCCGGCAATGCCACCATACTCATCGACAACAATCGCTATGTGATAACGCCCATTCCGGAATTCTTCAAGCAAGGTATCCAGCCTCTTGCTCTCGGGAATAAACGTTGCAGGGCGCAATGAGCCCTCAAGGTCAAATTCTTCGCCAGGAGAACCGACGAGAAAACGAAGCACATCCTTGGCCAGCAACATGCCAACGACCTCATCACGATTCTCCCCGACAACAGGAAAGCGTGAATGGCCGCTTTCAACAATCACGTTCAATAGCTTATCGCGGGGCGCATCGCGTTCGATCACAACCATCTGCGAACGTGGAATCATAATTTCGCGCACCTGCATTGATGACACCTGCAGAACGCCGCGCAACATTGATAGCTCCTGCTTATCCAGGAATGTTAGATCAGTATCATTATCAATAAGCTCAAGCAGCTCTTGACGGTTCTCTGGCCCAATATGCAGTGCCTGTTTTAAACGTGATATCCACGATGGCGATTCAGAATTGTCATCTCCCATGAGGTTTCTTTTTAATCCTTAGCAACTTGATAGGGGTTACTGTAACCGAGAGCACCAAGCGCGGTCACTTCTAAACCTTCCATAACTTCAGCATCTGAGTGTTTAATATGATCGAAACCGAGCAAATGCAGGGTGCCATGGACAACCATATGCGCCATATGCGCAAGCAGTGTCTTACTCTGCCCAGAAGCCTCATGAATGACGACCGGCAGACAGATAACGAGGTCACCCAGTTCCTGCTCATCCAAAATATCGCGATGAGGTAGCGCACTGTCGGAGGGAAATGCGAGCACATTAGTAGAGCCTGCCTTACTCCTATATCTCTGGTTCAACTCTGCGCTTTCTGCGTCGTCAACAACGCGAACAGTAACAGTCTTCTTACGCGCGCCAAGCATCTTATCTCGCGAACTCGAAGAAGCACCCGCCACCATAGCGGCGGTCACCCAGCTTACGAAAGCATCAGCAGGTATCGGGACCTCATCAACCACGGCCCACTGCACGTCGGTTTCAATTTCAATGCTCATGAAAAACTGATCAGCGAATGCTATTTGATGAGCTCCGGCCCGCGGAGTTACCCGGGTCGGAGTGATGCGAATCTGAATCCGCCTCAGCGAGCTCGTAAGCATCGACAATGCGCTGAACCATCGGGTGCCGTACAACATCCTTGGATGAAAATGCACTAATACCGATTCCCTCGACGCCATCGAGTATATTCAATACATGGCGCAACCCTGAAAGCTGCTGTCGCGGCAAATCAATTTGTGTAATGTCTCCGGTTACGACTGCACGTGAGCCAAAGCCCATTCGCGTAAGGAACATTTTCATCTGCTCAACCGTCGTATTCTGGGCTTCGTCGAGAATAATGAAACTCTCGTTCAAAGACCGGCCACGCATAAATGCCAAGGGGGCAATCTCAATAATGTTGTGCTCAATTAAACGAGCGACTTTTTCATAGCCTAGCATCCCATAAAGCGCGTCATACATTGGGCGCAGATAGGGATCAACCTTCTGGGTCAGGTCACCGGGAAGAAAGCCGAGATGCTCACCAGCCTCTACTGCCGGACGAACCAACACTATACGTCGCACTAAATCACGCTCCAGCGCCTCTACGGCACAGGCAACAGCAACATAGGTTTTACCTGTGCCCGCAGGACCGACACCAAAACTTAAATCATTGTCACGAAGGCTCTTAATGAATGAACGCTGAGTAGCGCCTCTGGGCCTAATATGCTTTCGCGGCGTCTTGACAGAAAGTTCTATAGCAGGCTCTTCTAAAACACTTTTGGGCTCATTCATGCTCGCTTCCTGCAAATACAACTGCACACGCTGGGGATCTATGCGCTCTTTATCTGCGAGCGAATAGAGCTCTTTAATAACTTTAATACTGGCAAGTGAGGGTTTGAGCTGTCCAACAATCTGGAAGTGATTGCCGCGATTGCTGATATGAACACCTAAGCGCTTTTCTATCTGTCGCAGATGCGCATCAAACTGACCGCATAGATTAGCAAGCATCTCATTGTCGACCGGCTCAAGGTGAAGCTCGTGAGTTTGAGTTGTAAGTGTCAAGGGAGCATCAATCTCCTGAAGCTAACTGCTGCAAATACACTATGCCACATTATTATGCCGGTTTGTCTGCCTTCCCCGCAGAGAATTTGGCAAAGCCTCTGTCACCAACACTTCTACAAAACTCCCAATCAACTCAGGCGCTCCATCGAAATTAACCCACCGCATATTTTCAGTACGCCCTGCCAGTTGGTTGCTGTCTTTCTTTGAAACCCGCTCCACCAGCACACGCTGCACTGTTCCAACCATAGAGCGACTGATCTGCTGGGCCTGCTGCTTCAAGCGATCCTGCAGTAGCTGTAAGCGTTGCCGCTTAACTTCCTGCGGAGTATTATCATCAAGATTCGCCGCCGGCGTGCCGGGGCGAGCGCTATAAACAAAGCTGAAGGACTGATCAAACCCCACTTCGGCAACCAGACTCATGGTTGCCTCAAAATCAGAATCTGTTTCCCCAGGAAAGCCGACGATAATATCGGTTGATAAACTAATGTCCGGACGAACTGCTTTTAGCCTGCGCAACTTCTGCTTAAACTCCAATGCCGTATAACCACGCTTCATTGCAGCCAGCACGCGATCAGATCCACTTTGAACCGGCAGATGAAGATAATTAGCAAGCTTCGGCACATCGGCGTAGGCCTGTATAAGGCGGTCACCAAATTCCAATGGGTGTGACGTAGTAAAACGAATGCGTTCTATATCCTCAATAGCAGCCACATAATGAATCAGAGTGGCGAGGTCGGCAAATTGACCATCATGAGTGGCACCACGGTAGCCATTAACATTCTGACCCAACAAGTTTACTTCTTTAACGCCCTGCCCTGCTAAAGACAAGATTTCTTTTACCACGTCATCGAGCGGCCGACTAATTTCTTCGCCACGCGTATATGGCACAACGCAAAAACTGCAGTATTTACTGCAGCCTTCCATTATTGACACAAATGCGGTGACCCCCTCTGCTCGAGGCTCAGGCAAGGCATCAAACTTTTCTATTTCGGGGAAGCTGACATCAACAACATGTTTCATGCCGCTGCGCTTTTCAGTCAGCATTTCCGGCAAACGATGCAGAGTCTGGGGCCCGAACACCAGGTCAACAAAAGGTGCACGCTGAGTAATCGCTTCACCTTCCTGACTGGCAACGCAGCCTCCAACCCCAATGACAAGATTCGGGTTTTTTTCTTTCCAGGGGCGCCATAAGCCCAACTGAGAGAACACCTTCTCCTGAGCCTTCTCTCGGATAGAGCAGGTGTTCAATAACAGAACATCTGCCTCATCAGGATTCTGAGTCAGCTCTAAGCCATGACTGTCATGCAGCACATCAACCATTTTACCGGTGTCGTACTCATTCATCTGACAGCCGAATGTTTTTATATACAATTTGCCTGACATCTGAAACCCTGCGCCAATCAATAGGCTCTCACGCCGAAACGCAATGACTTAAATCCGTGTCGGTGAAACCAACATCTAGCGGATAAAGCCCATGCTCTCGAGCTTAACAAAGATACGATGGGCTGCTAATTCTGGCTCCATTTCGACAGTGTTAATTCGCATTTCGGGGTTTTCCGGCTCCTCATAAGGATCGCTGATTCCGGTAAACTCTTTAATAATACCCGCACGCGCCTTAGCGTAGAGGCCCTTGCGATCACGTTCCTCACAAACCTCCAGCGGAGTAGCCACGTGAATCTCAATAAAGCCGCCAAGAGGCGTAATCATGTCACGAACTTCCCGGCGTGTTGCTGTATAAGGCGCGATCGGTGCGCAAATAGCGATGCCGCCATTCTTAGTGATTTCACTCGCCACATAACCGATACGCGTAATATTCAGATCACGATGTTCACGGGAAAAGCCCAACTCGCTCGAGAGACTTTTACGCACCTTGTCGCCATCAAGCAACGTGACGCTGCGGCCACCATTCTCCAGCAGTTTAACCAACAATGCGTTCGCAACCGTTGATTTACCAGAGCCTGATAAGCCGGTAAAGAACACGGTGAACCCCTGCTTATGGCGCGGCGGATATGAACGACGGAGCTCTTCAACAACTTTGTCATAGGAGAACCATTCAGGAATTTCAAGACCTTCCTGCAGGCGGCGGCGAAACTCTGTACCCGAGATATTAAGAACCACATCTTCGGGTGCTGTTTCATCTGCAGGCTCATACTGAGCCTTATTCTCGACATAAACCATCATCTTAAATGGCACCATCGTAATATTGAGCTCGGCTTCATGTTCAAGGAATAATTGCTGAGCATCATAAGGACCGTAAAAGTCTTCGCCCTGAGAGTTCTTGCCTGGACCGGCGTGATCGCGGCCAACGATGAAGTGGGTACAGCCATAATTCTTTCGGATGATGGCATGCCATACCGCCTCACGCGGACCGGCCATGCGCATCGCTAAGTTCAATAGACTCAGATTAGTGGTTTGCTCTGGGTATTGCTCAAGCACATGCTCATAGCAGCGCACGCGCGTGTAGTGATCGATATCACCGGGCTTTGTGAGACCAACGACCGGATGAATCAGCAGGTTTGCTTCTGCTTCACGTGCAGCGCGGAAGGTCAGTTCCTGATGAGCACGGTGCAGTGGGTTGCGGGTCTGGAACGCGACAACCTTGCGCCAACCCAGCTTTTCAAAACGAGCACGAACATCTACAGGATCTTCACGCAACAACCTGAAATCATAATGAGTCGGCTTTTCAATACCCGTAAGTTTACCGCCTAAATACACGGCACCCGCAATATTATGCAGATAATGAACAGCAGGATGAGCCATATCATTAGAACCAAATACTGCTGCCGCCTCAGCTTCTTTATCGGGCATCCAGATATCACTGACATCCAGAATCGCTATAAGTACGCCCTCGGCATCACGCAGTGCAATTTTTTCATTGGTCACCAAAGAACCCGCAAATGCTTCATCAACATCTAAGGTGATTGGCATTGGCCATAAAGTACCATCTGATAAGCGCATATCCTTAAGCACGCTGTCAAAATCTGCCTGACTCAAAAAGCCTTCCAACGGCGAAAATGCGCCATTAAGAATTAGCTCCAGATCGCAGACCTGGCGATCGGTTAGATCCCATGATTTGTAATCTTTGGATTCCTGCTTGATCGCATCGACCGCGGACCTCTCAACGTATAACTGTTTCAGCTCGCCGCCATGTGGCTCTTTAAAAGCACCCATTACTACCTTCCTTTATTCATACAAAAACCGGGCATCAGGAGATGCACGGGAAATCGATGTCAAAAAACACCGTAAACTGTTTTCACGATTTGACTGCAAAAAGCGCTCGGACAAAATACTAGGCTGTGCTTGCCCTAGCAATAAGAGCCGACAGTTGCCGGGTCAGTCGTCGAATCGGATTAAAACGGGATTTCGTCATCAACCTCTGCGACCATCGCAGGAGCTGCACCCGGTGATGACGCTGCAGGCATTGCAGCCGAACCACCCATGCCGCCGGCACCACTTCGACCATCAAGCATCTGCATTTCACGCACTTTAATTTCAGTGGTGTAACGCTCATTGCCGGACTTATCCTGCCACTTGCGAGTTTGCAAATTGCCTTCAACATAAACCTTAGAGCCCTTCTTAAGGTACTCGCCCATGATCTCGGCCAGACGACCAAACGCTACCGCACGGTGCCACTCAGTTTTCTCAACCTGCTCACCCGTCTGCTTATCTTTCCACGAATCAGAGGTGGCAATAGAAAGTGTCGCAGCGGCATCGCCAGATGGCATGTATTTGATCTCCGGGTCAGAGCCGAGATTACCGATAATCATTACTTTGTTTAAGCCACGCGCCATGCTGCCACCTATACGAATTAAGTGTAAAAAGACCGGATTCGATGCAAAAAACCGGATAAACGTCAAATTCTGAGCACTTGTCAGTCACCCGACGCCGCAAGGCCGGAAATACCACAATCGCTTATCGGCCAAATCAGCCCTCTATTGTATGTCCGCCGACACAAAATGACACCTACAAATACGCCATAAGCGTCATGAAATCAGTGCATAAGAGCAAACCTATCCAATCAAAGCTAATTTTGCTGCAAAACATCCGATTATGGTCTGGCGACGAAACAGCTTATATTGACGGGTTGATTTTAGACTTAGGCGATATACGGCGTGAAAACCATCAGTATCCGGGGTGCCCGGACGCACAATTTAAAGAATATCGACGTTGATCTCCCACGGGACCAACTGATCTGTATCACCGGACTGTCTGGCTCCGGCAAATCATCTCTGGCCTTCGATACCATCTATGCCGAGGGTCAACGGCGCTACGTTGAATCTCTGTCTGCCTACGCTCGGCAATTCCTCTCTATGATGGAAAAACCCGATGTGGATCATATCGAGGGGCTTTCTCCGGCCATATCTATCGAGCAAAAATCAACATCTCACAATCCCCGCTCAACAGTCGGTACTGTCACTGAAATTTATGACTATTTGCGACTTTTATACGCGCGTGCGGGACGCCCAAAATGCCCCGACCATCATAGAGACCTGCAAGCACAAACTATCAGCCAAATGGTGGATCAAATTCTGGCCATAGAAGAAGGCACTGCGCTATTGCTGCTAGCCCCGGTGGTTCGTGACCGAAAAGGTGAACACTTGCAGCTATTCGCCGATGTGCGCGCTCAGGGCTTTGTTCGCGCCCGAATTAATGGTGAAGTTTGTGAACTTGACGATCCACCGAAGCTCGACCTGCGGAAAAAGCACACCATTGAAATCGTCGTCGATCGCTTCAAAGTTCGCCCTGACATTGGCTTAAGACTCGCCGAGTCTTTTGAGACAGCGCTCAAACTTGCTGATGGCGTTGTCAACGTAGCGCGGATGAATGACCCCGCTCTGCCTGAACTGCTGTTCTCAGACAAGTTTGCCTGCCCCGTTTGCAGCTTCAGTATTCCGGAGCTTGAACCGCGACTGTTTTCCTTCAACAACCCTGTAGGTGCATGCGGAAACTGCGACGGATTAGGTGTGCATCAATTTTTTGACCCAGAACGAGTTATTAAAAGTTCGGCAATTAGTCTTGCTGGTGGTGCAATCCGTGGTTGGGATCGACGTAATTCTTATTATTCTCAGCTCATTCTATGCCTAGCTGAGCATTATGGTTTCGATGCAGAGATTCCGTACGCAGACCTCGATGAAACCACAAAACAGATCCTACTCTGGGGCAGCGGGGATGACGAGATCGAGTTTATTTACAAAACCGCTCGAGGGGCCAATTTTAGGCGGAAACACCCTTTCGAAGGGGTTATCCCAAACCTTGACCGTCGCTATAAGGAAACCGATTCCTCGAAAGTGCGTGATGAGCTCGCGAAGTATCTTAGTGTGCAGCCCTGTCCGGAATGTGCAGGTACCCGACTTAATACAGCCTCACGCAATGTATTTATCAACAACCTCAGTATTCCCGACATATCAGGGATGTCTGTATCGAACGCCCTCGATTTCTTCAACAATCTCAATCTGAAGGGCGCGCGAGGCAAAATCGCTGAAAAAATTGCCAAAGAGATTCAGGACAGACTGCGGTTTTTAGCGGATGTTGGGCTTGAGTATCTAACGCTCAATCGCAGTGCTGACACACTCTCAGGGGGCGAATCGCAAAGAATCCGACTCGCAAGTCAGATTGGTTCCGGCCTGGTCGGTGTAATGTATATCCTCGATGAGCCGTCTATCGGACTCCACCAACGCGATAACGATCGTCTTCTGGGCACGCTGTTGCGCTTGCGTGATCTGGGCAATACAGTGGTGGTGGTCGAACATGACACCGATGCAATTTTGGCCAGCGACTATGTCCTGGACTTAGGTCCCGGCGCGGGCATTCATGGTGGCCAAATAGTAGCAGCGGGCTCTTCAGAAGAAATTATGCGCAATGATGCTTCGCTGACAGGCAGGTATTTGTCGGGGAAACTGGAAATTCCATTGCCCAAAAAACGCATTAAGCCCAACCCGAAGCAACTGATAACACTTGAAGGCGCTAGTGGCAACAATCTTAAAAATATAACGGCGCATTTCCCAGTTGGCCTTTTCACCTGCGTTACCGGCGTGTCCGGATCGGGAAAATCAACTCTGGTTAACGATACTCTTTACCGCATCGCTGCTGAAAAGATCAATCGTGCGACAGTATCTGCTGCGGCCTACAGCGGACTGCAAGGATTGGAGCACATCGACTCCGTCATCGATATAAGTCAGAGCCCGATCGGACGAACACCCAGATCGAATCCTGCCACATACACCGGGCTATTCACCCCGCTGCGAGACTTGTTTGCTGGAACTCAGGAGGCTCGATCGCGTGGCTACCAAGCAGGACGCTTTAGCTTCAATGTGAAGGGTGGGCGCTGCGAGGCATGTCAGGGCGATGGGATGATTAAAGTAGAAATGCATTTTCTCCCCGATGTGTATGTGCCGTGTGACGAGTGCAAAGGCAAACGCTACAATCGTGAAACATTAGAAATTCGTTACCGAGGATTCACTATTTCTGAAATTCTCGATATGACTATTGAAGACGCCTGCGAACAATTTCAGAACATTCCGGTTGTTGCGAGAAAGCTACAAACACTTATGGATGTCGGCCTGTCTTATATCCGCTTAGGGCAAAGCGCCACGACCTTGTCCGGTGGCGAGGCACAAAGAGTTAAACTGGCCAAAGAGCTCTCGAAGCGCTCAACAGGCAGCACACTGTATATTCTTGACGAACCCACTACCGGACTGCACTTTCATGATATCGCGAAGCTTATGGAAGTCTTGCAGTTGCTGAGGGACCAAGGAAACACCGTGGTGGTCATTGAACACAATCTCTATGTCATTAAAACAGCAGACTGGATAGTCGACCTTGGTCCGGAAGGGGGTGATGGTGGAGGAACCTTGGTAGCAGAGGGCCTTCCCGAAGATATTTGTAAAGCAGAAAAGTCTTATACCGGCAAATACCTAGCCGCCATGCTCAAACCCAAACGCAAAAAAGCAGGTTAACCCTTAGCGAGACACAGCAAAACTGAAGGCCTGTCGCTAAGCTAAAGGAACAATACCCACGGCCTGTCGCACCTGACTCATCAGCGCAGCAGACTGCTCGCGAGCCCGCTTTGCGCCAGACTGCAATACAACTTCTATACTCGCCGGGTCTGCTATCAAGCGATCATACTCGCCTCTGGCAATTGCCAAATGAGCATCCAGATACTCGAATAATTCCTGTTTAGCGTCGCCCCAGCCCAGCCCTTCCTCTAGCCTGTTCCGAAACGCTGTTGTTTCCGACTCAGTCGCAAAGGCTTTATATATATCAAATACTGTGCAGTCCGCATCGGGGTCTTTCGGCTCACCGGGCGTGAGAGAATTGGTTTTAATTTTCATAACTAACTTACGTAGCTTCTTCGGCGGCACAAACAGTGGAATGGTGTTGTTATAACTTTTGCTCATTTTCCGACCATCCAGCCCAAGCAAGGTTGCCACATCCTCACCAACAACAGCTTCCGGCAAAATAAACCGCTCACCATAAACATGGTTAAATCGTTGTGCGATATCCCGCGCCATTTCAACATGCTGAATTTGATCTTTGCCAACCGGCACCCTGTTAGCGCCAAAGATCAGAATATCCGCTGCCATAAGCATCGGATAACTAAATAACGCCATAGTAATACCCTTATCTGGGTCACGATCGCCTGACTCTTGATTCGAAGCAACCGCTGCCTTATACGCATGCGCTCGATTCATAAGTCCCTTGGCTGTCAATGAACTGATAATCCACATGAGCTCGGGAATTTCAGGGATATCTGACTGCCGATAAAACACGGCTTTATCGGTATCCAGACCCAAAGCAAGCCAGGTAGCAGCAACTTCGAGGCTGGACTGCCTTGCCTGCTCGGGGTTCTGGTTCTTTACCAACGCATGGTAGTCCGCCAAGAAATAAAATGACCGCACATTAGCCGCTCTGCTAGCGACTATCGCAGGCCGTATTGCGCCAACGTAGTTACCTAGATGCGGAGTTCCAGTAGTGGTGATGCCAGTGAGTACAGTTTTTGTCATTAGAAAATCTTTTAAGGGTGCGCTGCAGGGGTAACATAATAAAGCATATTAGGTGAGGGTATCTCCCAGCATCAAAAGAGCTTCACTCAAGCTAGAGCTTACCAGACCGACAGTAAGAAATAGCAGCCTAAGCCGCCACTTGTCTCCGCTGTATTGATATAGTCTGTGGATGGCATCTACCACACGATTAAGCAGTGCTCCCCCCACTTATGCTGCCCATGTCGGCGCGCTGGTAAGCCGCTATAGCGAGGCCATGCATCACTGCGGCTACAAGGCAATACTGCTGGCAGCGGGCGAACAACTGCCAATATTTCTCGATGACCAATATTATCCGCACAGGCCCAACCCGCATTTTCTGCAATGGTTGCCACTGTTCGATACACCCGATGCTTGGATCATCTGCTTAAAAGGACAACGCCCCCGCCTAATCATTCTTAGCTCAGCCAATTTCTGGCACGCTGAGCCCGAGCTGCCGGACAACTCTTATTTGCAACATTTTGATGTTGAAGTTCACACCGAGGCCCATCTGGTTGATGCGGTGCTTTCTAAGCTGCCCAGAAAGACCGCCATAATTGACCCTGCAGACTCATCGAGACATGCCAATCAGGATAAGCTGCTTAATTTCCTGCATTTTCATCGAAGTATAAAAACGGACTACGAAATTGACTGCATTCGCAGAGCAACAGACATCGCTGTGCCGGCCCACAAAGCTGCAAAAGAGGCCTTTTTTAAAGGCGGCAGTGGCTTCGATATTCACCTCGCATTTCTAAAAGCTGCAGGTTGCAGCGAGCACGAACTGCCTTACCCAGATATCATCGCCTGCAATCAGAATGCAGCAACCCTGCATTACGAGCGGCGAACGCATGAAATCAATCCTTCAAGTTTATTGATTGATGCCGGCACATCAATGAACGGCTATGCCTCTGACATTACCCGCACCTATAGCCACAATGAAGAGTTTGCTGCATTAATCACCTCAGTAGATGCGCTTCAGCTAGAACTTTGTCGCAATGTTCGACCCGGCATATCTTTTGGCGACGCGCAAAATGATGCGCACCTGGGTATAGCCCGGATACTAAAAGAACATCAATTGGTCGATATGACACCTGAGGCCATGGTTAAGGAATCAATTACATCCGTATTCTTTCCACACGGTCTGGGGCATATGCTCGGCCTTCAAGTGCACGATATGGGCGGCCATATGGCCGATATAACAGGAAAACGTGCGACGCCTCCAAAAGCACACCCAAAGCTGCGCATGAGTCGAAGGCTTGAGGCTGGAATGGTGCTAACAATAGAACCGGGACTTTATTTTATTCCGACACTGCTGGAAGAACTGCGCGCGAAACCTTCAAGCAATCGGGTCAACTGGGCTTTGGTGGAGACCTTCACAAAACTTGGTGGAATACGGATCGAAGATAACGTGGTAATTACCAAATCCGGCGCTGAGAATATTACGCGCGATGCATTCAGAAAAAGCTCGCCAAGCTAGAAATCAATCAGCATAAAAAAAGCCTCGCTATGCGAGGCTTTTTTCTAACACTTCTATCCGCGCCTTATTCTACTGCGCTCTCAACCAGCTCGGCTTCAACCGGCTGATCCATTAGCTGAATCAATGCCATAGGAGCAGAGTCACCTGGACGATGTCCCATTTTTAAAATCCGCAGATAACCACCGGGGCGCGTTTTAAACCGTGGGCCAAGCTCCCGAAATAATTTACCAACCGCTGCTTTATCTCTAAGACGACTAAATGCCACCCTGCGATTGGCGACGCTATCTTCCTTCGCAAGAGTGATCATAGGCTCAATAACGCGACGCAATTCTTTGGCTTTAGCCACTGTAGTGCGAATTGTTTCATGCATGATCAACGAAGTGGCCATATTGCGATACATAGCCTTACGGTGACTGCTATTACGACCTAACTGACGGCCTGATTTCTGATGTCGCATTGTATTTCCTAAATCTCAATGATATTTCTTAAGCAGCTACGTCGTTCTGTGCGAGGCTGGCCGGTGGCCAGTTCTCAACATGCATACCCAAAGCCAAACCGTGGCTCGCCAGCACTTCCTTGATTTCAGTCAATGACTTCTTACCAAGATTAGGCGTACGAAGCAGCTCCACTTCACTGCGCTGAATAAGATCACCAATATAATTAATGTTTTCTGCTTTAAGGCAGTTAGCTGAGCGAACGGTAAGTTCAAGCTCGTCGACCGGCCGTAACAGAATTGGATCAACTTTGCTCTGCTCTGCTGCGGCGGCTGCCTCATCTTGCCCCTGAAGATCAGCAAACACATCAAGCTGGTCTTTCAAAATGCTGCCCGCACGACGGATAGCCTCATCAGGGTCAATAGTGCCATTGGTCTCAATGTCAATAATTAACTTATCAAGGTTGGTACGCTGCTCAACACGAGCGGCTTCAACGTTGTAGGTAACCTTCCGCACAGGACTAAAAGAAGCGTCCAACTGAAGCTTACCGATCTGGCCGGCAGGAGCATCAAAGGTAGCTGCCTGACTGGCAGGGCGATAACCACGGCCAGCCTCAATAGTCAGAACCATCTTAAGCTCGCCGCCCTTGGTCAAATTAGCGATAACGAGATCGGGATTAACCACCTCAATATCATGATCCAACTGAATATCAGCTGCAGTTACAGGACCAGAGCCCTTCTTATGCAAAGTCAGTTCCGCATGGTCGCGCGAATGCATAGTAATAGCCAGCGCCTTCAAATTCAGAAGAATCTCAACAACGTCTTCCTGCACACCCTCAATGCTAGTGTATTCGTGCAGAACACCTTCGATATCCACTTCAACAACAGCGGCACCCGGCATACTCGAGAGCAGTATACGACGCAGCGCATTGCCTAAGGTATGACCATACCCCCGTTCAAAAGGCTCTAGGCTAACTTTGGCATGACGGTTGTCGTCACTCTTTTGCTCTACCTTAACGGTACGCGGCTTTAACAAATCATTTGAATCTTGCATTCCTGCTGTCTCCTGCTTACTTAGAGTAAAGCTCAACAACGAGATTCTCGTTGATATCGGGAAGTACATCTTCACGTTCAGGCACTGCCTTGAACACCCCAACCAATTTCTTCTCGTCCACCTGAACCCACTCTGGAAAACCAACCTGACGGGCGATTTCTAGTGCGGTCTCAATACGCCCCTGTTTCTGAGCTTTCTCACGAATAGAAATAGTGGCGCCACCAGCGACCTGAAATGAGGCAATGTTAACGACAATGCCATCAACCATAACCGCCTTATGGCTAACCAATTGACGCGCCTCGGCTCGTGTCGAGGCGAAACCCATACGATAAACTACGTTATCCAGGCGACCTTCAAGCAGCTTGATCAAGTTGCCACCTGTAGAGCCCTTGGTTCGCGCTGACTTTTTATAATAGCTGCGGAACTGACGCTCTAAAACGCCATACATACGACGCAGTTTCTGCTTTTCACGCAACTGCAAACCGTAGTCGGATAGCCGGCCGCGACGCTGTGACGCGTTGCCCCCGGGTAATACCTCGAGTTTACACTTAGCTTCGAGCGGCTTAATACCGCTCTTTAAGAAAAGATCCGTACCTTCGCGACGCGAAAGCTTACATTTTGGTCCAAGATATCTAGCCATTATTCTGTACCTTACACACGCCGTTTCTTAGGCGGTCGACATCCGTTGTGAGGAATAGGAGTTACATCCTCAATATTAGTAATTTGATAGCCCGCGGAATTCAAAGCGCGAACTGCAGACTCACGACCAGGGCCGGGACCACGAACCTTAACTTCTAAGTTCTTCAAACCATATTCTTGCGCCGCAAGACCCGCCTTCTCGGCGGCAACCTGCGCCGCAAAAGGTGTGCTCTTACGAGAACCGCGGAAGCCACAACCACCGGCAGTGGCCCAACTCAGAGCATTGCCCTGGCGATCTGTAATCGTGATGATCGTGTTATTGAAAGATGCATGAATATGGGCGATACCATCGACCACAGTCTTTTTTACCTTTCGTTTTGTCTTTTCAATTGCCATACCGTATTAATCCAGTGCTTATTTTCTAATTGCCCGACGCGGACCTTTGCGGGTGCGTGCGTTAGTGCGCGTGCGTTGGCCACGCAGCGGCAACCCACGGCGATGACGAATACCGCGATAACAACCGAGATCCATCAGGCGCTTAATTGCAAGAGAGTTCTCACGTCGAAGGTCACCTTCAACAATGAAACGTGCTACCTCAGTACGAATGTTCTCGACCTCAGCTTCACTCAAATCCTTAACACGGACACCAAGAGACACATTTGCTGAAGCGCATATCTGATCGGCACGAGTGCGTCCGATACCAAAGATATGCGTCAAGCCAATGTTAATGTGCTTGTTGAGGGGAATATTTATGCCAGCAATACGGGCCATTACTTAATCTCCGAATTAACCCTGGCGTTGTTTGTGACGTGGATCTGAACAAATCACGCGCACAACACCGTTTCTGCGAATAATTTTGCAGTTTCTGCACATACGTTTTACAGAAGCTCTAACTTTCATC
>JAQWPD010000084.1 GCA_029245525.1 Gammaproteobacteria bacterium
ACTAAAATTAGCTTCATGAATGAGATATCGAATTTGGCAGATCGTTTGGGTGCTGATATTGAGTCGGTGCGAATTGGCATTGGTTCAGATCCCCGTATCGGCTATGAGTTTATTTATCCGGGCACGGGTTATGGTGGTTCTTGTTTTCCGAAAGATGTGCGCGCTTTGGAGAGTATCGCTAAGACTATTGGTTACGATGCTGAGCTTATTCGTGCTGTTGAAGGTGTTAATAATCGACAGAAGCATATTCTGGCAGATAAGGTTCGCGATTATTTCAGCGGTAGTATGGCGGGTAAGACGATTGCACTTTGGGGTTTGTCATTTAAGCCAAATACTGATGATATGCGCGAAGCACCAAGCAGAGAGTTTATTCAATCGTGTTTGGATGATGGGGGTATAGTTCGGGCGTATGATCCAGCAGCCCGTTCTGAGGCGCAGCGCATTTTCGGTGATGTAAAAGATTTGCAGATTTGCGCTACGGCGGATAACGCGCTGGATGGCGCCGATGTTCTCGTTATAATGACGGAATGGCGTGAATTTCGGAGCCCTGACTTTGCCGTTATAAAAGACAAGCTCAGTCAGCCGGTAATATTTGACGGTCGCAACCTTTATGACCCTGCGAGCGTTAAGGCTGAAGGGCTGGAATACTGCGCCATTGGTCGTCAGTCGGTGTGAGGTGGCCCTTGTTTTGGATCGAGCAGGCTGGTCGACTTGGGCTGCAGATGGAAGCTGATTTTTGTCGATGGCGTCAAGTTAAGTGGCGATCAAATCAGTTAATCTAACCAGATTTATGCCTGCTTATGCAGGTTCGGCTAAAAATTAACCTGCCTATATGACAGAATGTGTGTTGTTTTATGAGTAATAAAATTTACAGGATTGTCATCAATAATGTCTGAGACACCCCATGACCAGCCCGTAGTCGTTATCGAATCAAAGCGCAGTTGGGCATTCGTCGATTTTAGAGAACTGAATCACTACCGTGATCTGATTTACTTTATGGTTTGGCGTGGCATTAAGGTGGCCTATGCGCAGAGCGTTGGTGGCCTTGCTTGGGCGCTAGTGCAACCAGCAATCCAGATCTTGGTATTTACCGTCATTTTCGGCAACCTAGTCGATATTGGTTCTGACGGATTGCCTTATCTGCTTTTTTCCACAGTAGCGATTATCCCCTGGTCTTATATGAGTGGCACTATGTCGGCCGCAAGCGGAAGCTTGATAGGCAACTCGGCAATGCTTGGAAAGATCTATTTCCCACGGATTATTTATCCGTTAACGCCGATTATTGGGGGGCTGGTTAACTTCAGCATTTCGTTAATTCTGATTGTTGCTGTAATGGTTTATTACCAGGTCACACCAACAAAGAATATGTTATTGCTGCCGTTGTTAATTGTAATGATGATGATGGTCCCCCTTGCCTTTAGTTTGTGGTTGTCCTCACTGGCTATTCGTTATCGCGATGTGGGCATCGTGATGGGCTACTTTATGCGGATGCTTATGTATACCGCGCCCATTCTATACCCATCCAGTTCTATTTCTGAGGAAATGCGTGGGTGGTATGTGCTGAACCCAATAGTAGGGGTGATCGAAGGCTTCCGGTCTGCCTTGCTGGGTGCGTCACCCGAAATGTTTATTCGCTGGGATTCACTGATTTGCAGTGTCGTGGTGTCATTGCTTTTATGTATAACTGGTGCGGTCTATTTCAGACGAATGGAACGTATCGTAGTGGATGTAATCTGATGACTAGTCGGACTTTATCGGTTGATAATATTAGTAAGTTGTACCGTATCGGTGTTCCCCAGGTCACATCTGTGAACAGCAGTAACCCACTGGTTCGTGTATTGACTAAACCCTTTGCTAATTTTCGCAAGTATCGCTCCTTGTACAATTTCTCAGAGGCCGAGCTGGCTGGGGAGACCCCTCGTGACGATATTTTATGGGCGCTGCGCGATGTGTCATTTGATATGGATGAGGGCGATATTGTTGGTGTTGTTGGTGCCAATGGAGCCGGTAAATCGACCTTGTTGAAGGTGATCTCCCGTATTACACCACCGACCAAAGGTCGTCTGACAGTGCGGGGGCGTGTGAGCTGCCTGCTTGAAGTAGGCACAGGCTTTCATGGTGAGCTTACCGGTCGCGAAAATATTTATATGAGCGGCACTATTCTTGGAATGCGTAAGATTGAAGTCGATGCCAAGTTTGACGATATTGTGGAATTCTCAGGTATCGGTAAATTTGTCGATACTCCGGTGAAGCGCTATTCCAGCGGTATGTCGGTGCGATTGGCATTTGCTGTTATGGCCCACCTTGAACCTGATCTGCTAATCGTAGACGAAGTTCTCGCTGTTGGTGATGTCGAGTTCCAGCGTAAATGCCTCAACCAGATGAGCGAAGCTGGTGACCGTGGCCGGACCGTTATGTTTGTGTCGCACAATATGTCGGCGGTCGCCCGTTTGTGTAAGCGCGGTTTGTTTATGCGCGGTGGCGAATTGGCTCAGGATGCACCAATTGCCGATGTGGTTTATTCCTATATGACAGCAGGTGGGCAGAGTTCGGCTGAGCGGGTTTGGGAAGATATAAACGAAGCGCCAGGCGATGATTCAGTTCGCTTGCATGCTGTTAAAGTTGTTGGTGAGAATAGTATGCCAACCGGTACCGTTGATATTGGTCATGCAATGGGTATTCAGATTACCTTTGATGTACTCGAACCTGATCATCAGTTGAGCCCCTATATCACTATGGTTTCAGATGCCGGTATCGACTTGTTTTCATCGGCTGATTCCAACCGCCAATTTGAGTCAGAGCCCCGTGAGATCGGTCGTTATACGACGTTCTGTTGGGTGCCTGCCGAGTTTCTTGCTGAAGGCACTCATTACGTTAGGGTGGTGATGCGGGCAATGAATCGTCAGATGTTGGTGTTCCGTGAATCAGACGTCGTTGCGTTCAATGTAATTGATGAGAGAAACTCTGGTTTTGGAACGACTTGGTGGGAAGGCAAGCCGAAAGGTTTGGTGCGGCCGAATCTCGATTGGACTTATGAATACACTCCTCCTGGGATGATTATCAAGGGCTAGCGATATTAGGTTGGTTGCTTTCCGAGTTTGGGGTCGGGAGCCAGTCGCTGAATGGCATGTTATCGCTATTTTAGTCCCACAAATACGTCAGGTTAACGCCGAGTTGGTTTGAGTCTGCGCGCTGGGAGTTTGAGCCCGTCCCATTGCTATTTTGGCGGTAAGTGTAGACGCCGCTGGCAGCCCAGCTGCGGTTAAAGCGCCAGGCAAGGCTCACATTGCCGGTCAAGAACCGATATTTGCTATTAAATGCCCGCTGCTGGCTGCTGATAGACTCCTGGTCGAAACCATTCAAGCTCAAGATGGCTGTAAGTCTTTCCGATAAACGGCGCCTTAGCGACACATTGATTGATGTCTGTGTGTTTTCTATACCCAGAGAAGAGGGCACGATACCTCTGCTGATCAGAATGTTATACGTATTGCGGTAGCCGGTGTGGCTGAAAATAAAACTGAAAATCGTGTTAGTGATGCCGGATTCAGACGTGGATACCAACGGTGCCGTTGGGTCGGCGCTGAGCAGTACGTCTCTTTTCGAATCTGTTTTGGTGCGGCCGACATTGAGTCCGATGCTCGTTTGCTCGCTCCATATGTAGTTTAGGTCTAATGTTACGCCGATGCTGTCGGAACTGTTCTTTAGGTTGATGTCGATGATCGGAATGGGTGCCAGCTTCTCTGATTCAAAGCGTCGCCCTAAAACGGTTATACCAAAGCCCATTCGATTGTTGAGATTGTGGTTATAGCTAATTTGTATTTGCTTGTTTTGGTTGTCGGCACGGTTGGTTTTTTCAAGCTTATAGTCACTGCCGAAAAAGACCAGTCCCACGGACACCTGATTTTTTTCGCCTAGCTGATGTGTCCACTCAGGACTTATATCATAGCGCTGAACGTTGTCATCGACTCTAAAGTTAGCGCCTGGGGCGCCAGTGCCCGGGTCGTCGGGAGAACCATCACCGAATTCATCCGTTAGCAAACCCACACGGCTGTAGTCGAATAGGAGGTCTAGGGAGTTTCTTTGTAGGTTGTATTCCGTAAGTGTATCCAGATAGATATTTGTGGATTCTAGGTCTTTGTCTTCTTTATTCGGGTAATACGTACGTGTCACTCGCGGAGCTATCTCAATAGCGAGAGTTGGCGAAGCATATTCCAGCACTGCGGTGGCCCGTGCCCTGCCGTATGACGTGGCTTCTCGTTTTAGGGGAGAGTCGGCAGGGCGCAGAGTTGGGTTGTCATTGTAGTTCCAGCTGACTGATGCGTTGGCCTTGGTATTCCATGAGTCAGCCAGCGCCGTTTGCACGCTTAAGATGGCAACAAGCGCGGTTAGCACCGCAACGGATATTGAGCTACCGGGCGCTGCGCACCTTACTTTGCTGAGGCTTATCACCAAATAACCCATGGTCATCGCTGTTAAAAGCTTAAGGAACTACGACCACATCGCCGGGTTGCAGAATTACGTTTTGTTCAAGGCGCTTGCCACGTTCGAGATCACGATAGCGGAAGGGTATTGCCATGCGGACATGGCCTTTGCGACGCAGAATAGTAATATCGTTTACATCCGCAAAGGGCGTCATGCCACCGGCCAGCGCCAGCGCCTGCATAACATCGACTCTGGGGTTAACCAGAAAATCGCCTGGACGGTTTACCTGACCGATAACGTAAACTTTATTTCCGCCGATTTGCTGGGCTGAAACGGTAACCACAATGTCGGGAATATAGCGCTGCAGCTGCTCGGTAATGTCGCGTCTGATCTCATCAACCGTTTTGCCCGTAGCTTCTACCTCGCCAGCCAGCGGGAACGAGAAGTAGCCGTCCGGACGGACGAGAACTTCGCCTTGTAGATCATCTTCTTTCCAGACTGAGATAAGCAGAATATCGCCTGGGTTCACGGTATAAGGGTCGAGTTTTGCTGCCGCCAGCAGTTCTTCCTGTGCGGCGGTTTCGCCGTCAACGGCCAACACCGGATTTAGTGCTGAGAATGAAAAAAAGATCAGTAGGGCAAGGGTTTTTAAGCTATCCATGAAAGAGTCCATGTCAGTGGTCAGTAATGTAATTTGTTAGTGCCTGCCGTGTATCGGGAGTTCACGGTATGTATTGTAAGTCGATACGCGGCAAAATTGTTTGAACCGCACCGCATTTTCTACCGGTTATGCCTTTTGTGTGTGATTAGGCTGACTTTGCTCCGCATCTCTCCATTGACTGGCTGCTGAATTCCGGCTTTTCGGAGATGTCTTCACTTTATTTAACATAATGCTAGAGTATTTTGGTTTTTTGAAACCCATGTAATGGGCGGAAGCCCCCCCTGCGCGCTGGGCCTGTATTATGTTCTAAGGCTGAGACCTCGCTCACGCTGGCCGCAGGGCTTTTTAGCTAGAGTCTAACTCGATATAATAAACCCCTAATGCCTGAGACCAGAATATGAATTCATTTGTGACGTCGATAGCCGCGTTTTTAGTGACGGCTGCGGTGATCGTGCTGTTGCGTCCCGTAGCCTTGCGTTTCGGGTTGGTCGACTTGCCGAATGCTCGCAAGAGCCATACGGGTCAGGTTCCACTGATTGGTGGGGTGTCGATTTTTGCTACCCTCATTATACTGCTGTCAGGACACCTTCTGGTTACAGGGCCCGGCGCTACGCATTCGTTACTTGCATTTTTAACCGCAACGTCAATTCTTATTTTTATCGGTGTTTGGGATGATCTAAAAGATCTCTCGGCCTATGCCCGTTTTGGGGCCCAGATTATTGCGGCACTTGTCATGATCTATGGTGCCGGCATTGTGCTGGTCGATTTGGGCGATTTGAATTTGATGGGCGGGACTTTGTACCTGGGTTACATGTCTGTGCCGTTCACTGTGTTTGCTACCCTGGGCATTATTAATGCTATCAACATGTGTGATGGTCTTGATGGCCTGAGCGGGAGTTTGGCGCTGACATCGTTATTGGGCTTTGGCGTTGCCAATATTTTATGGGGTAGTTACGACCTTATCATTAGCATAATGGCGGCGAGCATCGCTGGGTTTCTGTGCTTTAACATGCGTACTTTCTGGCGCAAATCAGCGTGGGTGTTTCTGGGCGATGCCGGTAGCATGATGATTGGTCTCACGCTGACGTGGCTGGCTATTAGTATGTCGCAGGGGCCAGAGCGGGTTATCAGTCCGTCAGCAGCGCTGTGGTTTTTGATGGTGCCGGTTTTTGATGCGGTGAGCATGATGGCACGTCGTATTATGCGCAAGCGTTCGCCGTTTAAAGCCGACAAAGAGCATTTGCATCATGTCTTCCTGTTGGCAGGCTTCAGCGTGAGTGAAACGGTTTTTATAATGACCGGCTTTTCCTTTGCTGGGGTGATTGTCGGCTTAGGTGGTATGTACCTCGGGCTATCCGATGCTGTTATGACAATCGCGTTTGTTTGTGCTGGCGTACTCTACTTCTGGGTCATTATGCGGGCATGGCAGGTGATGGAATTCCTGCGCCGGTCTATTTGCCGAAGACAGGAAGGATCAAATGGTGGAGATCTAGAGCCTTCGGACAGGCGTCAGAATCGAGGGGGGGCTTATCGCGGCCAGGAAAGACGTTGTGATGACGATCGGCGTAAAGTTGACGCAAGCTATACTCCCAAGAATAAATAAGCTTTAAGCGGTAATCCATGCGGTCGAGAGTATTAGCTCGCCGTGGTATTTGTATCGCCCTTCCAAACGCTGAACAAAATCGTGTGAAACTTTAGTGGTATGAGGTATCGCCGTGTAGCTCTGTTTAGACTCATTGAGCTCAATTTGCATTTCGGTAAAATCAATAAACGATTGCACGCTAGGCCATAGGCATTTGTAGATACTTTCTTTAATACTGAACAGTAACTTCGCTCGTTCCCCAGCGGCTCTCGGCGTTAGGTTTTCGCGGTCAAATAGCGCAAGCTCTTCCGGACGACAAATGGCCTTAAAGAGTTTTTCTTCCAGCTGTTTTGACGGTTCCATATCGACACCGACGCCGAGATACTTGTTGTCAAAAGTTACCGCAGCGGCTGCGCAGTGCAGCGTGTGAGAAATGCTCCCGACGATATGCTGAGGCCATAACGGTTCACGGCTTTTGCCTTTGCCAATAGCCGCCTGCGGACAGCCGATTTGCTGCAGCGCGAGTCGGGCAGTGTGGCGGCCATGAATGAATTCGGCATAGCGCTTTTCTCCCATGTTTCGCGCCATCTCAGTTTCAATACCCCACAATCTTGCATCTGTCGGCGGCCGGGCAGAGAAAATACTCGTGATATCAGCGGGCAGAATCTCCTGCAGCACGCCTGTATCATTATTGTCCATCGCTTTTTCCATGGTAGGGGAGTGTGCCAAAAAATCGATGTAAAGGGTGTGTAATCGTTAGTTAATGCCAAAATTACCCGTAGTTTGTGCACCGTCTGCTAGAATTCTTCGCTTGTCCGGTTGAAGCCGCCGAAGTAACGCGTGGGATAAGCCGCTCTAACGCAAATTTTTGGCTGAATTGAAAGACATCATGACTATTCGCACCCGTTTTGCCCCCAGTCCTACCGGTTATTTGCATATCGGGGGGATCCGCACCGCACTGTTTTGTTGGTTGTACGCCAAAAAACACGGCGGCGACTTTTTGCTGCGAATAGAAGACACGGATCGGGAACGATCAACTCAGGAGTCGGTTAATGCCATTCTTGATGGTATGGCGTGGACGGGGCTCGACTATGACGGCGACGCGGTGCTGCAATCCGATCGATTTGACCGCTACCGTGAGGTTGCTGATCAGCTGTTGTCATCCGGGCAGGCTTATCAATGTTATTGCAGCAAAGATGAGCTTGACGAGATGCGTGCTGCGCAAGTGGCGCGCGGTGAAAACCCGCGTTACGACGGACGTTGCCGCAATCGAGTTGATGCGGAGGACGGGATAAAGCCCGTGCTGCGGTTTAAAACACCGACCGAAGGCAGCGTTACTGTGAATGATCTGATTCATGGTGACGTGACCTTTGAGAATGCTCAGCTGGATGATCTTGTGATTATCCGCTCGGACGGCTGGCCAACCTATCACTTCAGCGTAGTGATCGATGATCACGATATGGATATTACCCATGTGTTCCGCGGTGACGATCATCTGAATAACACCCCGCGACAAATTCACATGATTGAAGCGCTGGGTTTTGCTCGTCCGGTCTATGCGCATATGCCGATGATCCTGGGTGCTGATGGCGCGCGCTTATCCAAGCGTCATGGTGCGGTAAATGTCATGGGGTACAAGGATGAGGGTTATCTGCCGGATGCGCTTATCAACTATTTGGTGCGCTTAGGGTGGTCGCATGGCGATGATGAGATTTTTACCCGTGAACAGATGATTGATTATTTCGATATTGTCGATGTGAACCCAGCGGCGTCTAAATTTAATGGCGAGAAGCTTGATTGGGTAAACCAGCAGTACATTATTGCGGGCACTGGCACAGAACACGGTGCAGAGCTTGCGGCACAGCTTGAACTATTGGGTGTCGATATCAATAACGGGCCTGTGCCGGCCGAGGTCTACGAAGCCTTCAAAGAGCGGGCCGTAACTCTTAAAGCAATGGCTGTCAGTATGCTTTGGTTGTATCAGGATTTTGATGCATTTGATGAGAAGGCTGCGAAGAAAAACCTGCGTCCGGTTATCAAAGAACCGTTGATCGCCCTTCATCAGACACTGGCCGGGCTTACAGAATGGACGGCAGCGAATATTCACAACGCGATCCAGGCTGTGGCTGATCAGTTTGCATTGAAGTTCGGTAAGTTGGGTCAGCCGGTGCGTGTAATCGTGACCGGAGCCGGTGTCTCACCGCCGATCGATGCGACTGTTGAATTGGTTGGCAAAGAGCGCACCCTTGAGCGTTTTGATGTTGCGCTTGAGTACATCGCTGCGCGTGAAGCTGCGGCCGGGTAATTTTAGCGGATGCCGATAAATTTATGAGTGTCGAAACCGAAGGTGTGCGCAGTTTTTCCGATGTACAGCAAAAGGCGTTGAAGAAGCTCACCAAGCGCATGCGCCGACGTGTGGGTGAAGCGGTTACCGATTTTAATATGATCGATGATGGTGATCTCATCATGGTGTGTTTGTCGGGCGGCAAAGATTCTTATGCGATGCTCGATTTTTTACTGGCGCTGCAGGGTGTTGCGCCCATTAAGTTTGAGCTGGTCGCAGTCAACATGGATCAGAAGCAGCCCGGGTTTCCCGAGCATGTATTGCCACAGTACCTGGAAGCTTTAGGTATTGAGTATCACATCATCCAGAAAGACACTTATTCGGTTGTAAAGCAGCTGATTCCCGAGGGTAAAACCACCTGCAGTCTCTGTTCCCGCCTGCGTCGCGGCACGCTGTATGAGTTTGCTGACAAAATAGGTGCCGATAAGATCGCTTTGGGTCATCATCGCGATGACATTCTCGAAACGCTGTTTCTCAACATGTTTTACGGGGGGCGTTTGGCGGCGATGCCGCCTAAGCTAAAGTCAGACGACGGGCGGAATGTAGTGATCCGCCCGCTGGCTTATTGCAATGAGGAGGATATCTCAAGGTACGCGCAACACCGCGAGTTTCCGATTATTCCCTGTGATCTTTGCGGTTTTCAGGAGAATCTGCAGCGTCAGCATATTAAATCTATGCTGCGTGGTTGGGAGAAGGAAAGCCCCGAGCGA
>JAQWPD010000086.1 GCA_029245525.1 Gammaproteobacteria bacterium
CAGCGATCACCCGGAATTTAAAAAGCGCTTCGAAGGCACTGGCAACGAATTAGGTCCGCTGGAATGGGATATTAAGACCTACTTTGCTTTGGGTGGTGCGATGCACGATTCGGCCATTGCTGCTTGGGGTATCAAAGGCTGGTATGACTACATAAGACCGGTATCAGCTATCCGTGCGATGGCCGACTTAGGGCAGAGCAGCGACCCCAGCCTTACCGCCTCGTATCACCCCGAGGGCATTCCGCTCGAACCAGGTTTCATTGAAGTGATCACGGTAGATGACCCTGCTTCTCTGACAGGGGGAGATAAGCGGCATGTCGATACAATTAAGGTGCTGGCTTGGAAAGGGCCGCAGTTTATTATCAACCCTGATACCGATGAAGCTGGTGTCGGATGGATACGTGCTGCACGTTGGTGGCCCTACCAAAGGCCAAGCTTCGTGACTCCGCCATTTGCGGGCTACATTTCGGGTCATTCAACCTACTCGCGAGCTGCTGCGGAGTTACTAACAGCCTTAACGGGCAGTGCGTATTTCCCCGGCGGCAAAAGTGGTTTTGTGGCCAAACAAAATGAGTTCTTGGTGTTTGAAGAAGGCCCCAGCCAAGATGTGATTCTTGAATGGGCGACCTATCGGGATGCATCAGACCAATGCAGCTTATCGCGGATCTGGGGCGGTATTCACCCGGGAGTGGATGATATTCCGGGCCGTCTAATCGGTCGGGAAATCGGGCCACGTGCGTTCGAGTTAGCAAAAAAATACTACAATGGTGAAATGTAAGCGGACGGCACCGAAATACTGCCACCAATCGCAAAGGGCGCGCACCGCTGCTTCAACGGGCTAGGCTTTGCCCAGCAGCTAAAATGCTGATACCACTCGCCATTGTTTTCTTTATTGCACGCTTCTTCCGTATCAAATTTTACGCGTGGCTTTATGGCTGTAACACGAATACCCACAAGGTTGCTTGTGCTCACGACATGAGCCGCAGCGCTCTTAGAGCGCTTCCCCGAAGTGCCAGAAGAGTCGCTCTGTAGTTGCAGTTGCCATGGTTTGCGCCGATTATCGGCATAGCGTTTTTAGAAGCATCTTTCGGAGAATGAACGATGGCAGAAGCAGAGCAAGAAAAACCCGCGCTTAAGCGCAGTGTTGGACTCGTATCACTGACGCTGATTGCTGCGGGCGGAATACTCGGCTCTGGATGGCTATTTTCGCCTTTGCTGACCGCACAACTCGCGGGACCGGCCTCTATCGTCGCATGGGTTATCGGCGCGCTAGCCATGCTGTTGCTGGCCTTTAGCTTTGCAGAAGTGGCCAGCGTCCTGCCCGTTGCCGGCGGCATTGCCCGCATCCCCCGTTATACCCATGGCGATATCACCGCGGTGGTTATCGGCTGGACCGCATGGATAGGCTATTGCACTCAGGCGCCTATAGAAGTGGCCGTGGTTATCCGCTATGCATCAGAGAGCTGGCCAGCACTCGTAACTGATACAGCTTCGGGAACACTCAGCAATGTGGGCTATGCAATGGCGGCGGCAATGCTGATTATATTTGTGCTGATTAATGCCGTTAGTGCGGCTGCTTTTGCTCGGGTTAACTCGACAATCACATGGCTGAAATTTGCGTTACCTCTGATTATTGCCACTACATTTATTGCCAGTCGTTTTGATACGGATAACTTTTCAGCCGCAGGGGGCTTTGCGCCATTTGGCTGGCAAGGTATTTTCTCAGCGGTATCTACCGGTGGCATTATTTTCGCACTTATTGGGTTCCGACATGCGATCGATATGGCGGGCGAAACGCGTAACCCATCACGCAATGTGCCGCTCGCACTTATTTTTGGTTTGCTAATTCCGCTCTGCATATATCTCGTATTGCAGGTGGCCTTTGTTGGGGCGTTACCCGCTGCTGAACTTAGCAATGGTTGGGCCAGTATTGAGGCATCTCATGGCCTGGGGCCACTGGCAGCGGTTTCCATGACCCTGGGGGTTAGCTGGCTTACCGCGGCGGTTTATGGTGGTGCGCTGATCGGCCCAACAGGAGGAGCGCTTGTTGCGACCGGCTCAAATGCGCGTCTTGCCTACGCGCTGGCACGTAATCGCTTTCTGCCCAAGGTTTTCGCGCATATAACAACGCGCGGTATTCCCGTCTATGCACTGCTGTTAAACTTTGTCCTTGGTTTTACAATGCTGCTGGCTTTAACATTCGATAATATCGTGGCAATTAATTCGGCGGCGATTGTTCTCTCGTTTTCTATTGGCCCAATGGCTGTCATCGCCCTTCGCAAGCAGATGCCAAATGTCGCCCAGCGTTTTAATATCCCGTTCCCTAGGCTTGTTGCAACTCTGGGCTTTATTGTTGCCGCACTCATTGTTTACTGGAGCGGCTGGACCAGTATCGTCGTTTTAGTGGCCATTATAGCCATTGCGATTATTGCTCTATTAGTTAAACGTTTGGTCATCGAGAAAAAGCCACTCTCAAGCTTTGATGCTCGCGAGGCGCTATGGCTATTGCCCTTTGTTGGCTCGCTTACAGTGGTCTCATGGCTGGGAAACTTCGGCGGCTCAGGTACAATACCCTTCGGCTGGGACATTGCACTGCTCGCATTACTAATGCTTATCAATTTTAAAATTGCTAACTGGTGCGCCCTCGATAATGACAAGGCTCGCACCTATCGGGAGGCGCATAAACCGCCTCCCGGCACAGAATTTGATGAACCGCCTTAAGATCAGTAAGCAATACTGATTAGGAGCACAAGCCAGTAATGAAGCTATTGACAGCTTCCTTGATTTCATCACTATGATGTTGCAACCATTATGCAAATAATTCAGCGCTGGGCCCGGCCAATACTGGGAGTAACACTGTTTGCTCTGGCGTTATTCGTGCTTGATCGACAACTGCATCAGTTTTCGCTGGCAGATATCATTGCGCACACGCGTTCAATCCCGATCAGTACAATTTTTCTCGCAGTGGTTTTTACCGCTGGGAGTTATCTCTCGATGACCGCCTATGACCTTATTGCTCTCCGCCATTTAGGCAGTTCGCTGAGATACAGTCGCATTGCCGTGACGTCTTTTATTGCCTATGTCTTTAGTCTGGACCTTGGGCTTTCGATTGTCGGCTCTAGCGCCATTCGCTATCGCATGTTGTCTAGTTTTGGCATCAGTACCAGTGATGTAGCGCGTGTAATCGCCTTTACCGCTGTTGGTTTTTGGGTTGGCGTTTTTGGCTTAGGCGGCCCGGTGATGGTTCTTTACAGCGTGGATATTTCCACGCTGACATCGCTGCCATTAAACTCCACGAGACCGATCGGTTTTCTGTTTATTGCGATATTTCTCATCTATCTGCTGTGGAGCTCGGTACGCACAAAGCCCGTTTTTGTGCGGGGCTTCAAATTAACGTTATTGCCGCCTAAATGCACCCTCGCTCAGCTCACCACAGCGGTCTTTGACTGGGGGCTCGGGGCTGCCGTGCTGTATCTGTTGCTGCCTGAATCGGCACAGTTAAGCTACGGATATTTACTGGGTGTATTTATTGCAGCCGAAGTACTGGGGGCACTCAGCACGGTTCCTGCAGGGCTGGGTGTGTTCGAAGGCATTTGCGTGGTCCTGCTGGCCCCCATCTTTCCAGCGCCGGTCGTACTGGGTGCTTTGCTGGCTTATCGTTTCATTTATACGCTGTTACCGGTGTTTTTAGCAGTGGCATTGCTGGGCGGTTTTGAGGCGGCCAATCGCCGCAGTGAACTGCGCCGATTGCAGGAAAACGCTCGTATGAGCTTCAATGCGCTGACACCCAAAGTGTTTGCACTCGTAAGCTTCGTTGCGGGCTTGCTGATGATGATTAGTAGCGTTTTACCCCCGTTCGCCGCTAAGCTCCATTTGACTGATATAAAGTTCATCATTGATCTATCGCACGGAAGCGAAATGGTGGCTGGCATCTCGCTGGCGTTGATAGCTCGCGGTCTGGCCTCACGCACACGTGCCTGTTTTCATGCAACACTCGTATTGCTTCTGGTGGGCTTGCTGAGCGCTACGGCTTTCAGCTCACACTATGTATTGGGGTCATTGCTTGGGTTATTAATGATCGCGTTATGGCTTTGTCGAGGTGAATTTTCAAATCCCTCTGCACTTCGGCTGCCGGCGCTACCGCGCAACTGGTTAATAGCTCTGACACTCACCTTGGCAAGCATGGTGATGCTGGTGAGCTGGTTCTATAATGTTGAACCACAACCCGCTGACATCGCCGGTTTATTTAATCTCGCGGATTACGCTGGCCGAGCTCAGCGATCCCTGGTTATTGGCGGTTCGGCTTTGGTTCTTTTTATGCTGTGGCGCATCTCACGTCCGGCTTTGCCTGCCGCAAGCCCCGTAAGCGAAGCAGAGATGCAGGCTGCGGCGGCAATCGTGGCCACGAGCGCGGAAGCAGATTCAAGTCTGGCGCTGATGGGCGACAAGCAATTCCTGTTCAATGATGATGCCAGTGCCCTCATCATGTATGGCGTTTCCGGCAACAGTCTGATCTCAATGGGCGATCCGGTGGGGCCACCAAACCAGCATGAAGCACTGATCTGGAACTACCGTGAGCTGTGCGATCGACACAAAGCATTGCCCGTGTTTTATGAGGTGGGCGCAAGCAATCTACCCACTTACCTGGACTTGGGCTTGTCTCTGCATAAGCTCGGCGAGTACGGGAAAGTGCCGCTGGCGGAGTTCACGCTGGATGGTAAGGCTAAGGCGGGCTTGCGGTACAGCATAAACCGTTGCGAAAGAAATGGCTGCAGCTTCGAAATTATTCCTGCAGCTGAAACATCGCCGATTATGGATACCATTGAAGCGATCTCGAACTCGTGGCTGAATGGAAAAAACGCGAGTGAAAAAGCGTTTTCACTCGGCGCGTACAAACGCGACTACGTTGCGAGCATGCCCATCGCTGTAGTTCGCTGCGAAGACCGTATCGTTGCCTTTGCCAATATGTGGTGTGGGGCCAATCTGTATGAGGTGGCACCGGATCTGATGCGTTACAGTGACGACGCGCCCAAGGGTGTCATGGAATACCTGTTTGTGAACATTATGCTATGGGGCAAGCAAAACGGCTATCAGTGGTTTGGTTTGGGCATGGCGCCGCTGTCCGGTATGCCCGATCATCAACTCGCGTCAAAATGGGTTCGCGCGGGTGCCTTCATTTATAGCCACGGCGAACATTTTTATAACTTCAATGGGCTGCGTGCCTACAAAGATAAGTTTGACCCTGTATGGGAGCCCCGCTACCTTGCTTCGCCTGGAGGACTGGCGTTGCCCCGGGTGCTCACTCAGGTGTCAACTCTAGTCTCGGGCGGGCTGCGCCGAATAGTCATGTAAGCGGAAACATCGATGCCCGTGGTTAGGGCCACAAGTGATCGCGCATAAAGCCCTAAAAGCCACTAAGCGGCTTAACGCTAGGCCTCTCCGCCGGCTGCCCGCCTGCGTTTCCCATAAGCCCGGGCCCATGGGTTGGCGGTTATTCCGTGACCAACAATGCTCAGCATAATGGTGCACACGACCGTCATGGCAAGGGGCCCGCTGTCGGGCAACTCACTGTTCACAACCATGACGGCAAAGACAATACTTGCCAGCCCCCGTGGCCCAAACCAACCAATAAAAAGCTTTCCTTCAGTATCGATACCACTGCCGGTGAGACACAGAAACACGGGAAGCATACGAATTACTGTGAGACTCAGAAATGAGTACAGCAGAATATTCCAGCTGAAGTTACCCAGCGCCTGACCCACGACCGCCGAGCCGAAAGCAACCCATGTGATTAGAGCAAGCGTATCGCCGGCACCCTCTGACGCGAGCAGGTACTCCTCTTTGACTTCACTGGAAAGATGCTTGTCCATAAAGGCCATCAAAAGACCGCCGCTGAAGGCCGCGATGAAGCCACTGCCTCCGAGGTACTGGGCAACCGCAAAGCAGCTCAATGCAAGCGCTAAAATCGGTATCTGTGTCCAGGTTTTAGTGAGCCATTGTCTGTGTCTGGCAAATGTTAAAAGTCTGACTGCACTAAACGTCAGCACCAGCCCGACAGCGAGACCAATGCCAATTTGCTCAACGACCAGTTCCGCTGCCAGCGACAGCGGGCCGATATCCCCTGCCGTATCCAATGCCAATGCCAGAAAAAGGAGCAAAACCGGCACACAGATCCCGTCATTAAGGCCGCTTTCGACATTCAGGCTCTGGCGGATGTCACCCGGAACCGATTTGTTAGTGATAACCGCCTTACCTAAAGCTGCATCGGTAGGAGCCAGCATAGTTGCCAAAACCGCAATCGCGAATAAGGAGGGATGCTCAACGAGCAGGGTTCCAAATGCAAAACCCAACGCAATAGTCAGTGGCAACCCAATCAGCAGCAGCCTTGCCGGCACTCCAGTGGTGTTTTTCAGCACCCGAACATCTGCCCCAGCCGCATCAGTGAACAGCACCATGGCGAGCGTCAGTTCAGCTAAATTACGAATGAGTTCACGGTCTGTATCCCATTCAAGCAAGGCAAACCCCGCCGGACCGATCAACAGCCCGAAACAGGTAAATACAATGGGCCCGCTAATCCTGGTGCGCTCAACCGCACCGGCCACCGAACTGTAGACCAGAATAAATAGCGCAAGCACTGCAAGAGTTTCATACATACTGAGTGAGCAGCCCCCTATTGGCCGGTTTCTCGGGTGGCGCTGTCAAAGCTCTCTACTTCGCCCATGGCAGCCTACTTCAGTGGTGGGTTCCAGAACAACCGATAAAGAAGAGCCAGCGAAGCAAGTGGAAAAACAATGACAAGGCATGCCGTCCAAATCAACTTTTCCCGCTTTGGCAGAACGGTTGTTTTGATAAGGAGAGTGGCCACAATAACTATGAGTGTTAGCGTATAAACGATAAGCACCGCGGTCGAAAGTTGCCCGACGCCTAAGACAGCAGCCCACCAACCCATATGGTCGGCTACAAATGGAAAAATAACCGCCACTGCAATTATCAAGCTGGATACTTTATTCATAACTGTTTACGCCACAACGAAACCACCTATCAAACTGTAACACCCACATAGAAAACTCCAAGCATCAAATTCCCACTCTTCAAGCAAAGCTCTGTGTATTAATTAGTTATGAAATATCCAAGGCCGGCGCTGGTGGCACAAATGGTATTTATGCCATATCGAATTTTCCATCTTCAAAGCGGCTTTCGCCTGCTGCATCAGCGCATAGGCGGGTGCATCTAACAGGATTTGACACAGCTGCCCAACGTAAAAATCCATTACGTAAATGTCACTCACATTCCCAATCAGCAACGTCAAGATAGTCGCTGGAATAACGAATTGCATCAGAAATTTTTATTGTTTTATCGTCAGAATATCGATTTATGTATTCCCACACAATCTGACCTTTCGGGCTTACCTCAATTACTCTTCCCGCCATTGATTCTGTGATTAAAATGTTACCGTTTGGTAAAATTTGGTGGTCACCTACAGCCTGAGTATAAAAGAACTCATCAGTATTGGCCCCATACAAATATTTTGTAGCATTTGTCTGGGGGTCTATAGAAATGATATTGCTGCCACCAAAATATATCCCCGTACTTGTCCCATCAAATCGATTATCAAATACAGTAATTGTGCCATCCGCTTGCCAATCCGCATCATGCTGTTGGATCCATGGTCCGGTATGAAACCACTTAACTTCGAGCGTCTCTGGAGAAAATACAATCAGTAAGTTGCTTTCCCTAAGAGAGGCTACTAAATCTCCTTCCGCAAACATAGGAAACACCGAGAGAAATTCCGTTGGAATTTCCTCAACATCATTTAGATGGATCACATCATCCACAGGATTTGGGTCAAAGTTACGATTATTAGCAAACAAGGTTGCTAACATGTCGTTACTCCAAAGCAAATCTAGGATTGGAATTTCTCGCAATATTTCGCCGCCCGAGGATACCTCAACCGCCGTATCTAACTCATATGGGGTGCGAATCGGCGTATGTTTGGAATACTCTGAAATGTATTCTCGCCCCGGCACCCAATAACTTCCACTGGGTGACTTTTCAATTGAATGATGAAATTTTCGGGGAATTTTCCATACCACCTGTGCGCATCTGTCAATTTTCACGAGGCCGCCTAATGGAAAAACTACAGAACCATCGGGCTCAAGGTGGACTCCGTTAAAAATAGCATCCCAGTCTGTTCGAGGGCGTTCATGTGGGGGAATGTTGTCTGAATCCCCCCAGATTGCCGAATAAGATACTGGCCATCGATTAACTACGCTACCGTCTTCCTCTATAAGCCTTATCTCAAGGCTATCATCATAAAAGCTTGTCAATAATGTAGGGCCTGGCGAAACAAGATCATTCACATTTTGTACTACACCCTGTCCTTCGTATTTCGATGCTACCAGTTGATAATCCGGGCTTGTAAGAGTCAGAGTACCAACCTCTCTGTATAAAACTTTTATGTCACCAACATACTTTTTAAAAGACGGATAGGGGAACCAGTTATTGGCGGCTGCCAGTAAGCCAAACAAGAACGTAAAAATCATCAAAGACGCCCAAAATACAATTAATGACGCGTCTATTGAGAACAGCCTGCTTTTATTACTCATAATATTAGTGGTTTTGGTATTCGTTAATTTAACGACAAGCACGCCATGCTAGCATTTATTCAAGCGTAACCTCGGGACTTAAAATAAATTGATACCCCAACCTACTCATTCAATCAAATTTGCAGTTATTGGTTATCGTTCAGCCTTTTCGAGCGCTGCACTGGGGTCTCTGGTGAGATCAGCTGACAAAAAAGCTGCCGTTTCCGGAATCGCTATGCGAAAGTCAGACAAATGTTGCGCTTCGGCTCGTAGCGAGGCCCCCTGACAGGCCAGCACGTGCCCGCCGGCCTGCCGATCTGCCGTAAGGAAATGTACATGCCAGCCAGAGATATTTACTGATTTGGCGTAGGAAGGAGACCAAAACCCAACAAATACGCCTTCGACGTCATGCAACTCAAATTCGCTTTGCTGTTCAGCGGCTGCTACCAGCGACCGGTCACCAGCGCTTTTGCCCACAGCGCGAGTCTTGAGGTAGTCAACGGTGCCTTCTAAGCGCACGGCAAAAAACTGATTATTGGTGTTCCGCTGAGCGTCTAGGCGCACCAGCAAGTCATCATAGGATGTCACTTCATTGAGCTCGCTAAGACTCTCCGGCCTAAACTCGGTCACGACGGCAAAGGGCACCAAATCTGCCTGGTTAGCTACCGACACCTCCCCATCACTGCGCACGCGATAGACTGTTCCATCCAAAATGACCATCTCGCCATCTAAATCGGCAAAGGTACCAAGACCTAAATTGCCATGGAGTGAGAGCTCCGCCACCGTAACAGCACCATCTATGACGCCCTCGATGAGAGCACCCGAAGTGGATACCTGAAAAAGTGTCGCGTGATCAACCTGCAAAGTATCGGCTAAGGCGCGCATGACCAGATGGTCCATCGTCTCGCCGGTTTTTTGCTGACGACCTTCAAGTGCTGCCATCAGTGAAGCACTGATATTACAAGATAGTTTAGGCATCGATTGTTTCCATGGAAAAATCCGATTCCGGTGTTTGCTGACCGGTTCCGAGATAGTCGATAAGTTAAGCGATAAATACCCAATGGCATAAAGCGATGCAGGACATTGTTTGCCGTGCTTAAACGCCGTGTTCTGCACTGAGGTTTATTGCTGGGTTGAACGAACAGTCCTCTCCTGCTTGTACTGTTGATACAGCAGAACAAAGGCGATTATTGGCATAAAAATATCCCACCAAAATATACTCCCCGCATTACCTGGCGCGAAGTTATCTGCTGTTATCATTTGATAGACATGCCCCCCAGCTGCCCCCCAAAGAAAAAACAATGGCCCTATTATTGTCGCTGCCCGAAAACTTAAGTTTTGTTTAAACGCTATTATCCCTGCAATGGCGAAACCCAAACTGGCGTAACCAACTTCATATTGAAACGGACTGTTCTCCCAACCTATCGAAGATGCAGAGAGTTCAGCAAAAAACACATGAAAAACAAAATTGCATAAAAAGGTCAGCCCGATGCCGAAAAGGAGAAAATAGGCAAAAAACGATTCAATAATCTGGTGCTTATGCAGCGGCTTTTGTTTTAGCGACAGATCAACAAAGGAACACAAGAGACCGAGTACTAGAAGAGTAATCGCAAAGTTTTCGACTAAAAAAGTAATTAAATTTTTCATTAAAAGCCCTTTTATCTGGTCAATGTTGCTGCTGCGATAAAGCGCAGCGGAGTTGTCCTGCGGCAAAATACTTTGACGAAGATTATATCGTCTCCAACAACCCTGTCTTGTAGAATTTCTCTAATTGTTTTCGATAGGGCGCTGTATCGAAGCCGTTTTCTTTGAGCCACTGATTGTTGTAGTAGGTGTCCAGGTACCTTTCACCGCCATCACAGATCATGGAGACCACGCTCCCTTCCTGATTTTGGGCGTTGAGGTCCGAGATGAGCTGAAATGCGGCATACAAGTTAGTGCCGGTTGACCCACCACAGCGGCGGTTTAATAATTTTTGCATAAAATGTATCGTTGCATAAGATGCTGAATCGGGAACCTTAGTCATTTTATCGACGATCGAGGGGATAAATGATGGCTCCACCCGCGGCCTGCCAATACCCTCTATCATGGAGCCGTGATCAGAAACTAAAGTCTGGTCCCCTGTTTGATAGTAATCGAGGAATACAGAGTGCTCCGGGTCGGCGACACAGAGCTGCGTGGGGTAGCATTTATAACGAATATATCGACCTATGGTCGCCGAGGTTCCTCCTGTGCCGGCACTTACGACTATCCAGCTTGGTGTAGGAAAAGGCTCGGAACTCATTTGCGCGAATATTGACTCGGCAATATTGTTATTGCCCCGCCAATCCGTAGCTCGTTCCGCAAAGGTAAACTGATCCATATAGTGCCCTTTCAATTCAAGAGCTAGCCGGGCAGCTTCCGAATAGATATCCTTTGCCTCAACGAGATGGCATTGGCCATTGTAAAACGTGATTTCGTCAATTTTTTCCTGAGACGTGTTCTTCGGGACAACTGCGACAAAAGGCAGGCCCAGAAGCTGGGCGAAATACGCTTCCGAGATAGCCGTGCTGCCAGAAGAAGATTCTACGATCGTGGTATTTTCGTTAATCTGGCCGTTGCAAAGACCGTACAAAAACAGTGACCGTGCTAACCGATGCTTCAGGCTGCCGGTCGGATGAGTGGATTCATCCTTAAGGTAGAGAGAGATATTCTTAACCGCCGGCAACTCGACCTTAAGTAAATGAGTATCTGAAGAGCGCTTAAAGTCAGCTTCAATTCTAGAAATGGCTTGTGTAACCCAGTTCTGCATCATTTTGTACCCACTGAAAGAAAATCAATTTTTGACTTCTGCGTCTTTAATGCGAACGCCAAACCGATTTCTTATTTTATCTCTAAGTGAAATAAAGGGTTATAAATAAATTGCATATCAAGTGATCTCTGCCACTGCACAATACGCCAACAGAAAGAAAATGGTGGCTCACTTAAGCTAAAATTTTTCTCGTGGATCGGAATAAAAGCGGCTGATTCAGCTTTAAAGTCATAGTGACTCCTTTTATTTAGTTTTATTTAGCGAGCTTGGCGACTTTGGCAAACCTAACTTTAAAACACTGGCTCGCTAGCATCTTCAGTACAATTGGCCTGCATTACATACTTGAAGTTGAGTGACATTCAATGGGCAAGCTGCATGGAAAGAGGCCGTTCTTAAATTGCCTCACCTTTTAACTCAATGTTATTTCCCTCTGGGTCCTGCAAGTAAATTGATGGTCCGTACCCGATAGCGCCATAACGCTGCTCGAGATCACTCCCA
>JAQWPD010000097.1 GCA_029245525.1 Gammaproteobacteria bacterium
GGATCATTAGCTTTTGTTTTAAATTCTAGATCGCCGGACCAAGTCTTACTCGATACTATTGCGCTTTTTATATTGTCATAAACACTATCCGGGCGGTTACCACCGAGCAAAAACTGGGTATTTTTTCCGAGCAAATACTCACGAGAATACCCAAAAATACTACAAAACCTTTCGTTAGCGTATGTGATTTCACCTTGCGCGTTTGCGATACTGACAATCGCATGCTCATCGAGCGCTCTTTTTTGAAAGGATAATTCTGCATTTGCACCCTGGGCCTCGGCTAACCTTTCCCTGGATAGCTTCTCCGCATCCTGCAGTGCTTCTTCGGTAAGCACACGGGCGGTATCGTCGAGACTAATGCCGATCATGCGCACCGGCTTACCCTTAGTGTCGCGCAACAACATAGCGTTCGACCTCAAGTGTTTAATAGTTCCATCAGGACATATTATCCGAAAGACACTAAAAAGCTCATCGCCCTGTTCTTTTACGGCATCATACTTAGCAAGAAGCTGTTCGCGATCATCGGGATGCAGGAACTCAATAAATTCAGTATCTGCGTGGCGATCGGGGCTGTGTTTGATGCCCAAAATGCTGGACATCTTTTTATCCCACAACATTGTTCGTTTAACCAAATCGTGGTCCCAGACCCCAAGTCCAGCTGCTGCGTTGGCAAGCATGAGCCGCCGCTCATTGCCAAGTAAGACCTTCTGCGTCTCTTGCAAATCTAAATTCTGGGATTGGATGCTATCCAACATGGTATTGAAGGCCTGTGTTAGATAACCCACTTCATCGCTCGTTTTAGGGTCAGCGGCACGGAGGCTAAAATCATTCTCGCGCACTGTTCGTTCGGCAATATTAGCTAAACGCCGCAAAGGTTTTGTCAACAGACTAACCATCGAGTAGACGCCTAGGCCTGCTAACAATAGAGCTGTTAATGTCAAAAAGAGAGAGAACCTTATTTGACGCCATAGCTCATTGTTAAGACCGGAGACATCAATATCGAGCACCAATACACCTATGTCTTCAAGCCTCCACCGGACCGGAACCGTGAAGCGTTTTAGATTGGCAAAGTCCTCCTGAAGCGGGCGCTGATATGTTGCGAGTGTGCCTCCTTCAACAAGTATTAAATCTGCTTTGACGACAGTTGAATACTCCTCTAGAGCGTTTAACACTGCAGTGGCAGCATCAGCATCAGCAAAAATAGCGGGGGCCGCAATACTGAATGCAGTGACCTTTCCCAGAACCAGAATTTGCTCTTCGGCATTCGCAGCGGTGCGGCGATATTGGGTAAATTCGTCGAACGCTGTTGAAGCAAGAACCACTATCATCGTCACAAACATAGCGAACAAGCTAACTTTATGGGATAAAGTTAAACCATGCGATCCAGACCTGTTAGTTGACATATGCCCTTAACCTTTCTTCAGCTTATTTAAAGCCAATGTTACTCATTTTTAACCGCTCTGATATTCAGCAGCATTACTGTTAATTTGTTCGGCGGGAAAAGGAACATGCGAGCCAAAGGTGGCAGACAAAACGCTTTACTTTTAACACCCGAAGTACAGCGCCTGATCGATGGACTGCTGGGCGCTGCACATCCAGCTTTAACATTGCTGTTGGCCTTTTAGCCTGACGTCACTTTAAGTTTTATACATAGGCCTCTGCAGTAATAGCTCGCTAAGCATCAATATATTTTGACATTACCGCGAGACCAAGCTAGTCGCCGCCTTAGGCCGACCTGCCTACACCACTGGCAAATAAAGGGAGGCCGTTGTGCCGGCAGTAACGCCGGGCACAAGCCGAACATGACCGTTTGAGCGCTGACAGAATCCATACACCTGAGACAAACCCATTCCCGCACCCTTCGTATCATCTTTGCTAGAAACAAAGGGCTCAAAAACAAATGGACGAATATCTTCGGCAATGCCGCACCCCGTATCGACTACTGAAACCGACACATAATCACCAAGGCTTACTCCTGGGTTAAGACTGCAATAGTCTTGATTAAGATTAACGTTAGCCGTTGCCAAGACGAGATCACCACCATCAGGCATCGCATCGCAAGCATTCATGATGAGGTTAAGCAGGGCCTCCTGAAAATCGTCGGGATCAATGCCGGTAGGGCAAAGTGCCTCATCAAGATTCAAGATCAAAGTCACATTCGATGGAACCTCATCGAGAATCAGCTGATGCATTCTTTCAAGCTCATCATTAATACTGGTAGCTACAATATTCTTTGGCTGACGCCTAGAGATTCCGCGGAGTTGATTGGTTAGCTCAGTCGCACGCTCCGACGCTTTCTGAATAGAGGCAAGTCGAGCGTTGATCTTAGGGTTTTCTATAACCTCATACTCCAGCAACTCTAGGTTTCCCAGAATAATGGCCAATATATTATTAACGTCATGAGCTACAACCGCAGAGAATCTGGTAATGCCGTCCATACGCTCTGAGCAGCGAACCACATCTCGAGCCACATCCGGAACCGCACTATCGGATCCGTCTTTAACCCCGGCAAATGTTTTTTTTTCGCCTTCGCTCATGCGAACACTCCTAGAGTTACTGCGACGCTAGCAGGCAGGGTGGTGACACCCCCTAGCTCCAAGCCTGCCTTTGCAGTCTTCTGCTGCACCTCGACTTTCTGTGAAAGACCCAAAACCACGAAAAACGCATAAATATCAATATGGATACTATAAGAAAAGGCAAAAATTTACTAAATACGTGTTATTACGTAAATAGGTGGCAGTAGGTAATGTTACGGATTCAATAACAGCTCATCTGGCCTATATTGAGCAGCTAACTATTGGTGATAAACGTCAGCTTCAGCGTAAACACAATAGTTAACAGGTTTTCTATTCGGTTCGTTAAATAAAGCAACGCTTACTTAATTTGGGGATTATGGCATGAATCTAGGGCACTTTAGACATGGGCTTTGGGTTTTGACTTGGCTGAGCTTTATCTATAGCGGCTCTAGCTTTGCCCAGAGCACCCCATCTGAATTTGCAGAGATGAGCCTAAGCGATCTCTTCGCGCTATCCATTAATGAAGCAGAAAACTCGACTCAAAAGCACTCGAAATGGAGCGTTGCTCTTCAACGGTCATCGGTCGAGTTTAAAGGCTATCTCGATGGCGACGATCGAGTCAGTGACAACGAGGTGCTTTGGGGGGGGCCAACGAGTGGTCAACCTAGAACAGACAAAAACTTCCCAGTCGTACCGGATAAAATAATCCAGACCGCCTATTTACTCTCCGTGGGCTATGCCTTTAACGACAAATGGCGTGCCTACGTTACGGTTCCTTATCTCGAGCAGACAACGGACCACATCAGTATCGTTCCTAACTACAACACCTTCAAAATTAAGACTTCAGGTGTAGGCGATACGCTGTTGTCGGCCAGCTATAGACTCTCTGACTCGGTGCTATCGAGTTGGTGGCTTACCGTTGGGCTCAGCATTCCTACAGGCTCTATCGACGAGGAGGGCGACACCCCTCGAGCTCCTGGGAACCAGCAGCTCCCCTACACGATGCAGCTAGGCTCTGGAACGTACGATATTCCGATAGAAATTAACTATCAGGCAAAGGGCGCGCACGAATTTAATATCGCACTGGCCGCAACTATTCGCAGCGGCACAAACAGCCGGGACTATCGGCTAGGCAATAATTATTCATTAAATGGGCGCTATAAATTTAAGTTATCTAAGACCTTAAAGCCCTACATCGGCATCGGAGCTCAATACAGCGACTCAATCCATGGCGCTGATACATCATTACTGGTTCCCGGCGTATATCCCTATCCTGCACCAATCACCAACCCTGACCTCTACGGTGGAACAAAGATAGACGCTGAGGCAGGCATTATCTGGCACATATCCGGTCGGTATCAGCTTGCCGCAGAAATAGGCAAACCCCTTTATCAAAACCTAAATGGCCCTCAAACCAAAGAGGACTGGCGCAGCTCCATACTGCTCTCACGCCCGTTCTGAATTTCCAGTGACACAATCTCTGTCTCTGCAAAAATATTCAAAGGTGCTAACCACACTTGTTCTTGCAGTTACCTTATCAGCTGCTTCAGCTGATAACTCTATCAGCAAACTGAATAAACTAAAGGCCAGCTATCTGCTGAACTTTATGACCTTTATTGACTGGCCAAGCACTCCAGAAAACAACCCCTTTACACCCCTCTATATCTGCCTTCAGGACGCAACACCATTTGACCCGTTTTTAAGGAATCTGATAAACATAAAGTCTGAGCCAAAAACAAAGCGCGAGTTTTACGTTTCGCGGCTATCATCGGCAACACACTGTGACTTGACCTATTTTTACAGCACTCCTGCCGGCAAAAATTCAGTGGTAGAAGGCAGCGTTGTGGTGCTTAGCTCCGATCGGGTATCACAGAAAGACGCTGCTATCATTTTCTACTTAAACAACGATAAGCTGCGTTTTGAAATAGTAATGAGCAATGTTAGAAAATCTGGCGTTACTATAAGCTCGGAGCTATTAAAGATAGCCAAGATAACGCAATGAATACCTCAAGCGTAATTCTGTCGAAGACTAAAATAGCAGCCTCTTTTTAAGCCCGGCCAAACGCTAAACTCTGTGGCTCCCTCCCGGAAGCACGCCTTAAGCAGAAGTCGCAACGAAGAACACCGCAACATCAGGTATTGCGCAACACCTTGACCGGCGGTTCGTTCACAGCCTTGCGAGTTGCCAGAGTGCCGGTCACACCCACAATAATGGCTCCAGCAGACAAACCAAATAACCACAACAGCGGGTCAAAATGGTATTCAAGATCGAACAGGTTTTCCGCCAACAAGTAACCAATGCCACTTGCGCCCATTGCGCCCAGTAGGCCGGATAAAGCACCCAGAGCAACGAATTCGGCAACAATACCCTGCAAAATCACTCTCCGACGAGCGCCCAAGGTATGCAAAATGGCGCTTTCAAAACGACGCTCATCACGGGTCACCTGCACTGCGGCCAACAACACAAGCACGCCTGCCAATATGGTGAACACGAACACTGCCTGCACCGCCAATGATGCCTTGTCGATAACTCCGCGAAGCTGTTGAAGCACTGCCTCCAGATCAATCAAGGTTACATTCGGGTACTCCTGCAATAACAAGCGCATAGTCTCACGCTGTTCAGGAGCGACATAATAGCTGGCAAGATAGGTTTGCGGAAGTTCACGAACTTCACCCGGTGACAAAATTAAATAGAAATTTGGTTGCAAAGAATCCCACTCAACAAAGCGGGTGCTTGTCAGTTGGGCCAAAAATTCTTCGCCACCAATATTTATTCCCACTGAGTCGCCGATTTTTAACCCGAGCATACCCGCCATACCGGCTTCCATTGACAACTGCGGCGCACCAGAATAATTTTCGCCCCACCACGTACCGGCACGCAGTTCATTGGACTCAGGCAAAACCGGGGTCCAAGTAATATTCGACTCTCGTCTTACAAACCGCCGTGCGTCTGGCGAACTGATCGTGTATTCAGCAACCGGCACACCTTTGATACTCGACACGCGACCGCGAATTAGCGGCAAAAAATCTGGCACTTCGCCTAAGCCTGCATCGAGTAAAGACGCTATACCCGGCCAATCTTCGGGCTGCACGTTCACCATGAAATAATTAGGCGCATCGACAGGTAGGCTCTGCTGCCAAGCTTCTAGCAGATCATTGCGCACCACACCCAACAGCAACAGCACCATCAGACCGAGACCAAAAGCCACTACCTGAACAACGCTTTCGCGGCCGCGGCGGGCAATATTGGCAAGACCGTAGCGCCACGCCACACCGACACCGCCGCGAAATCGCGTCAAACTCTTCACTAGGAGCAAACCTGCCGCATACGACAACACGCTCATCGCAATTAAGCCGGCTACAATATAGATCAGCAACTTTAAGTCGCGCACAATGGAATAAATCATTGCGGTTAAGGCCGCCAGCGCTATCAGATAAACCAAACTGGCACTCAGCGCCGGCGGTGGCAAATCGTGCCGAAGCACACGCATCGGCGGCGTTATTTTTAATGGCAGCAAATGCGGTAAGGCAAATCCAACCGCAACCGTTGCTGCTGTCGACAAGCCCAAAATACCCGACAGTAAATTTGCCGGCGGCAGATTAAAACTCATGAGCTCAGCAAGAATCCACGCCAGCGCATATTGAGCGCCATAACCGAGCAGGGTGCCCACCACCGCTGTCATCAGCGTAATAAGCACCAACTGCAGCAATAACGTATTTTGTATAAAGTTTTGAGTCGCGCCCATAATTTTCAATAAGGCGACGGTATCAAGATGCCGCAATGAGTAGCGACGTGCCGCCATAGCGGTGGCAATAGCCGCCAGAATCACCGTTACCAGTGATGCCAAGGTCAAAAATCGCTGGGCGCGATCGATCGCCTGAGTAACCTGTTCGCTGGCATCTTCAGCACCACGAACCTGTTCCTGCTCGGTCTTTGCAGTATTCAAAAACTGGCGCAACTGAATTAACCCGTCGTCATCGCCGGCATAGAGCTGCGAATAAGTCACACGACTCCCTGCCTGAACAACATTCATTGCGGGAATATCATCAAGGTTTACCAGCACGGCCGGCGCCATACTGAGAAAGCCCATCTCCTGATCGGGACGATACTCCAGCACCTGCGTAACACGCAGTTGTGATGAACCAATTTGAATGGTGTCACCCACAGCAATGCCCATGCGAGCGACGAGGCTGGGCTCAGCCCATGCCTCTCCACGACCCGGAATACCGCTAGCCATCCGGGATTCACCAAAGAGCTCATCGGTAACCCGCAACTCGCCACGCAGCGGATACCCGGGCGAAACGGCGCTCACCAACGCCAGAGTGCTGCCCGAATCAGACTGTGCCACTGAAGGAAAGCCAAACTGACTCACGGCTTGCAGCCCAAGCCGTTCAGCTTCGCCCAGATAAGCGGCAGAAATCTCGGCAGTTGACCGAACCACCATGTCGGCGGCCAGTGATTCTGCTGCCTGAGCGCGCACGGCGCGACCTACCCGATCGGTAAAGAAGCCAACGGCGGTCATTGAGGCAACGGCTAGAACTATGGCGGCGAGCAGCACACTGAGCTCACCGGCACTAAAATCTCGGCGCAGACTGCGCCAAGCAAACTGCAGCGACTTCACAGTAAAATACTCACGGAACCAGCCGACCGGCATCAATTGTCAGTACGCGATCGCAGCGTGCAGCGAGCTCTTTATCGTGAGTAACCAGAACCAGAGTTGTACCTGATTTACGATTCAGTTCAAACAACAGGTCAATAACCTTGTCGCCACTCGCTGCATCAAGATTACCGGTAGGCTCATCGGCGAATAAAACTTTAGGGCTGGTCACAAATGCTCGAGCAATCGCAACCCGCTGCTTTTCACCACCGGACAACTGCTTGGGGTAATGACCCGTACGTGAGCCTAAGCCAACGCTAGCCAATGCTTCGGCAGCATTCGCACGGGCGTCAGAAGCATCGGTTAACTCCAACGGCAACATCACATTTTCAAGTGCTGTTAATGAGGACACCAGGTGAAAAGACTGAAACACAAAGCCCACATGCTGCCCCCGCAAGATGGCACGGCCGTCTTCGGTGAGTGCCGCGAGACTATGACCGCATAATTCGACATCGCCTGTTGAAGGGCGATCGAGACCAGCGAGCAAGGCCAGCAATGTGGTTTTACCGGCACCGGATGGTCCGACCAATGCGACGATTTCGCCCTCAGGTACAACAAAGGTAACATTCTCAAGTATTGTTAAAGAACCTTCGGGACTGCTAACCTGCATTCCAAGGTTCTGAACGTTAAGGACGATACTGTTGTCTATTGCTACTGCCATGATTTACAAAACTCTACTTAAAAATACTGCAAAAAACTCGTTAGTTTTACTGACAGCATTAATGGTGCTGCTATTACAGAACCCTATTAGCGCCAACGAACCCGCGAAAATACTGGTGCTCGGCGATAGCCTGAGTGCAGGCTACGGCATGGATATCAGCGAAAGCTGGACCACGCTGCTGCAAAATAAACTGTCGGAATTAGGTTACGGCTATAGCGTAGCGAATGCCAGCATAAGTGGCGATACAACCAGCAGCGGGTTACAGCGATTGCCACGAGCATTAAAAGTACATCAACCTGAGATAGTCATTATTAACCTTGGCGGCAATGATGGGCTGCGGGCCACTTCGATTGCTACCCTGCGGGCCAACCTTTTGCGAATGATTCAGTTATCACAGGAGGCGGGTGCACGGGTGATTTTAGCCGGTATCCAAATACCACCGAACTACGGAAAGGACTACACAGATCGGTTCACCTCCACCTTCTTTGATGTTGCCGCAGAAACAAATGCGGCAATCATTCCCTTCTTTATGAAGAACGTGGCGTTAAATCCGACAATGATGCAAAGGGATAATATTCACCCCACCGCCGGGGCTCAACCTCTGCTGTTGCAAAACACCTGGGTTGTGCTTGAACCCCTGCTGAATGCCGATAGTAACTAGCTGAAAACGGCGGCAATAGTTCTCTGAACCGCCTCCGCTGCCGCTTTCGGGTCGGCCGCATTACGGATCGGTCGACCAATAACAATATAGTCGGCGCCGTCTTTGAATGCCTGTTCTGGGGTTACCACCCGCTTTTGATCATCTTCAACGCGGTTATCAACCGGGCGAATACCGGGAGTAATAACCAATAGCTTATCGTCAACCTCAGCCCGCAGCCCTGGCAGCTCAAGCCCTGAAGCGATAACGCCATCGCAGCCGCTTGCCAGCGAACGACGTGCCCGTGATAACACCAACTTGCTCACATCCACATCGAAGCCAAGGTCATCAAGATCGCCACGGTCGAGGCTGGTAAGCACAGTGACGGCCAGAATTTTAACGTCGCCTTTCGCGTTGGCGGCAGCCTCCATGATGCCCTGATTACCATGCACCGTTGCAAAGGTAACACCCCGGCCGCGCAGATTGCGTACCGCAGATGCCACTGTGGCCGGCACATCAAAAAATTTTAAATCGACAAAAACCTTATTGCCTCGCGCGACCAGCCAATCGAGCAATTCAAAATAGCGGCCCGACATATTGAGCTCAAGGCCAATTTTATAAAATACAACTGAATCACCCAAGGTCTCGACCAGAGCCTTCGCGGCATCAACGTCGGGCACATCAAGTGCAAATATCAGGCGATCACGGGGGTCGATTGCTTTGGTGCTCAGTGCCACAGTCTTTATCCTTCAGTAAAGCGTTAAAAGCGCTATTTTAGCGCGGCGATTATTCCGGCACCGTTAGAGGGCCACTTTCTTTCCAGTTAGCCTGGCGTGTTCAGACAACGCATAACGATCGGTCATGCCCGCCACATAATCAGCCACCGCCCGAGCTTGCCAACCGTCAGTGTCTGCACCAGCTTTTACTGCATAATCAGCGGGTAACAATGTGGGATCAGCCATAAACAAACCGAATAACTCAGTCACCACGGTATCGGCCTGTCGGGTCATTGCGACCACTTTCTCATGCCGGTACAGGCTCTGATTCAGAAACTTTTTTAGCGCCAGATGCTGCTTCAGCATAGGCTCACTGAACAAGACCTGCGGTGGCAACTCCCGCACCGCCTGAATGCTCTCCGGCTTGCTCTGCTGGAGATTAGTCAGCGTGGTATTAATAAGATCGGTCACCACCCGATTAATCATGGCGCGAACGGTTTCGTGAATCATGGCGCGGCGGCTCAACTGCGGGTATTGTCGCATTACCTCGGTGTATTGCTCGCCAAACAAACGCACGTCGTTCAACTCATCGACAGTAATCAGTCGGGCGCGCAAGCCGTCATCGACATCATGATTATTATAGGCAATGGCATCGGCCAGATTCGCCAGTTGGGCTTCCAATCCGGGCTGCCGCCGTTCGATAAACCGCAAACCCAAGTCACCCAGATCACGCGCATTGCGCTTTGAACAGTGTTTAAGTATGCCCTCGCGGGTCTCAAAAGTTAGGTTCAGTCCCGGAAAACTGGCGTACTTGTCTTCGAGTTTATCCACCACGCGTAGGGACTGGAGATTGTGCTCAAAACCGCCAAAACCCTGCATGCAGCGATTCAGGGCTTCCTGGCCCGCATGACCGAAGGGTGTATGACCCAAATCGTGAGACAGACAAATCGCCTCGACCAATTGCTCATTTAAGCCCAGGCGCCCCGCAGCCGTGCGGGCAATCTGACCCACTTCAAGCGAGTGGGTGAGGCGGGTCCGGTACAGATCGCCCTCGTGATTAACAAACACCTGTGTTTTATAAACCAGGCGGCGAAACGCACTGGAGTGAATAACCCGGTCACGGTCACGCTCATAATCGCCCCGATAACTATGGCTCGGCTCAACGTGGACACGACCGCGGCTCGTCTCGGGACGCGCTGCATAATCGGCCAACCCGGGCTTAGGGCTAACAGCAGTCATGGCGCTCCAGTGAGGTGGGCTTCATGGGTCAATTCAACTGTTCTCGCAATAACTGAAGCAATTGATCGCCCGGGTAATTCGTTACCAGCTCCGCATCGCCTATTGCACGCAACAACACCAAACGAATCTGGCCGGCGGCAACCTTTTTATCCAGCGACATCGCAGAGTAAAACTCTTCAGCATCCATCCCGGGCGGCTGTGTTGGCAAGGCTAAGCGAACCAACAAATCTTTAATGCGTTCAACGTCAGCCTCACTGATCCAGCCGAGGCGCATCGAAAAGGTTGCTGCCATCACCGAGCCGGCGGCCACCGCCTCACCGTGCAACACGGTGCCATAGCCCGCACAACGCTCAATAGCATGACCAAAGGTATGGCCCATATTCAGCAACGTCCGCTGGCCCCGCTCATGCTCATCGGCCGCAACCACAGCGGCCTTAATTTCACACGACCGCTTAATGGCATGGCCCAAGCTGGGGGAGTCGCGGTTAATTAACTTGCCGGCGACGCTCTCAAGCCATTCAAACAGCGCGGCATCTTTAATCAGGCCGTACTTCACTACCTCGGCAAGACCCGCGCTTAGCTCACGCTCAGGCAAAGTTCGCAGCGTATCGGTATCGGCCAACACGCACAGCGGCTGATGGAATGCGCCAATGAGATTTTTGCCGCCGGCATGGTTTACCGCCGTCTTGCCACCAACGGCCGAATCGACCTGTGCCAGTAAAGTGGTGGGCACCTGAATAAAATCAACGCCACGCTGCCAACTGGCCGCAGCAAAACCGCACATATCGCCGACAACGCCACCGCCGAGCGCAACCAACACACAATCCCGACCAAAACGCTGAGCAACCAGCTCATCAAAAATAAGATTCAGCGTGGTTAGGTTTTTGTGATGCTCGCCATCGGGCAAAACCACCACAGAGTGACGGCTCTGGCCGAGCATCTGCTGCAGCGGCTCCAAATAAAGTGGTGCAATCGACTCACTGGTAACCACCAATACATCTCTGCCCTCAATGTACGGGTCGAGCAGGCCCGGCTGGTTGAGCAAGCCACTGCCGATGAATATTGGGTAACTGCGTTGTTTAAGGTCTACGGTGACGGTAATCATGAAAGCGTTCTTTGTTGTGGTTGAGTGATTAGGGTTTATTCAACACCAGAGCTGCAGCAAACCCGCCGAACAGGGTAGAGAGTCCAACACGTCAGGCATCAGACAGTTCATTCAGTTTCTTCTGTATCTCGCGGACAACGGAGCCTACCTGACGACCGTCGGTCTTAATAATAATATCGGCTATCTCGCGGTACTGCGGGTCACGAATGGCCATAAGCTTTTCCAGCACCTGCCGCGGCTTGCCATCCCGCAGCAGCGGACGCTCACGCCCTTTGCGGGTACGTTCCAGTTGCTGCTCTACCGAGGCGTGCAAATACACCACCAACCCCCGTGACGCCATCTGCGCCCGGCTCTCGGGCTGCATTGCTGAACCGCCGCCGGTTGCCAGCACCCTGCTGTTTAACCGCGTAAGGTCATCAATAACCTTGGCCTCACGCGCCCGGAAACCGTCTTCGCCCTCTTTATCGAAGATAAACGGTATATCAACACCGGTGCGTGCTTCTATTTCTTCATCGCTGTCAGCGAACTCGAACTCGAGCACACCGGCGAGTTTGCGACCCACGGCCGACTTCCCAGCGCCCATCGGGCCAATCAGAAATATGCTCGTGTTGGCAGCCATGGAGTCAATTATGCCTGTTAGCCGGCGCTGGAACGAGTCTTGGCAAAGAAAAAGCCCGGGCTAGCCGGGCTTTTTCAATTGTCGAACCGCATTGCCTGCGAACTTTTACCTATTTTGGCTAATCGTTGATAGTAAAGTTGATCGTGCTGGCATTGCCTATCGGTGTTGTGACCACGATCTGACCATTGCCAACGGTGGGGGTGCCGCCTGGCTCAATTATGAAAGTAAACACCGCCGGCTCTGACGTACAGGGGTAGACAAACTCTGTCGCCCCAAAGGTTGAACCATTAGAAACCGCCAGCGCAACAGTGCTATTTGCTGGCATCGGGTTACCGTTTGTGTCCGGGATGGTCACTTGCAACAACGTGCCTAGAGCCGTATCAAAAGTGCCTGCAATGATCTCATCTGATGTCCATGTACCCACATCGCTCTCTGAATGAATCATCACCAGCTGAGCACTGATATTGGTGCTGCTGCTGCTTAGCGTACTGCAATTAACGGTGTCTTCACACAGCACGCCGTTAAATTTGTCCGCGCCTTCTAAAGCGTCATTATTAGCATCGTGCACACCGTTGCTATTCCCATCAATATAGCTCTCTCCACTATCGTATTGGCCGTTTTCATTATAATCCGAATACACTTCGGCTAAATTTGTCCACTGGCCGCCGTCGCCATCGTCGAAGGTGCCGCTGCCATTGACATCAACATAGCTTTCCTCGCCCACAGAATACGCAAGAACAGTGGCGCGGTTTGCGCGCGTCTCAGTGGCTTGCGGAACAACAAGGTCGGCTTCGGCGCCGGTAGGGCGGGGGTTGG
>JAQWPD010000102.1 GCA_029245525.1 Gammaproteobacteria bacterium
ACCGTGTTTTTCCCAATCAGGATTGGTAACCTTGGCACCATTCAAAACCATGAAATCGGGTTCGAAAGTTTTAAGCTCTTCGGCAGTCGGACGAATAAACATGTTGGTGACGAAATGAGCCTGCCATGCAACTTCGGTAACAAAGCGAACCGACAAACGGGTGGCAGTGTTAGCACCGCAATAGGCATCAACAACAAACAAGCGTTTGCCGCTAAGCTGCTCTACAACCAGCTTTTGCAAGTCAAGCCAGACATCTAATTCAATTGATTTGTTGTCATTCTTACCCTGATCGGCCCACCAAATAGTCTCGCGACTCACATCATCTTTCACAATGTATTTGTCTTTCGGGGAGCGACCGGTAAAGATACCTGTATCGACGGAAACAGCACCCGACTCGGTAACGTAACCCACGTCATAACCGGTCAGACTGTCAGCGGTTTCTTCCTCAAACAGCTTGTCGTAACTCGGATTATGAATAATTTCTTGGGCATTGAGGATGCCGCGTTCGGCCAGATAGCTCTGAAGCGCTGATGTCATTTTATGTCTCCAACCGAGGGGGCGCTGCCACCCTGCAGTGTGTTCTTAAATTCTTATTCGGATCACCGCAAACCACGGCAATCGTCCTGGTTTTATATGCGAAACAGCTCGCCGGCCGGCGAGCTGTTATCGAAGGGACACAAGGTTACCCCAAATTGCATAAATGGACAAACCCAAAAAGGCGATAAGAACCCACACTGGCATACTCAAACCGAGGAACATCCAGCTTATTTCGGCACATTCACCCGAACCGCTGAAGACCATAGCCAGCACATCAGAAAGCGGAAATGTGTCGAGCATGAAATCAAGCCCGGGGCCGCAGGCAGGCACATCTTCTGCCGGCAGGTTCTGCAGCCAAATATGTCGTGCTGCGACACCGGCACCACCAAAAGACACCAACGCCATCAATCCCGCGTAAATGCGCCGCCCGGTCACTCCGGGGTTTTGTATCGCGGCCAGCAAAAACAATAGCCCCACAACAACGACCCCAACCCGCTGCAAAACACACAAAGGACATGGCGCCAGATTCAAGAAAATCTGCGCATAGAGCGCGTATAACATTAGTGCCACACAGGAGAAAAAACCTGCCACATTAATATTCCTATGAGTCATTAACGAGTGGTTTGCCAGTTGTTTTAGCGCCATAGTCAAACAGTCCTGAATATTTATATAATTTTATGAAATTCAAACTTTCGTGAGTTTATAAACGGCAATCGGTTGCTATTCAGTAGGTCACGTTGTCGCGCAAATAGTTCGGTTGTGCGGCAAATGCATGACTCAGCTCACCAGTCAGAAAAGCACATCTAGCAAGTGACAACAAATCGTCAGCTCGTGGCATACAATCAGTGCACTCAGCAACGACAAACTCTCTCCCACCCTCGAGTAGCTCCGGATACACTTTCCAAGCAGGCCCGGCCAGAAACACCCCGGTCAGCCCGTGCTGCTTGGCAAATGCATTCAAACTAAACTGTCCGGGTATTATCAAAGCATCCGGCACCAAAGCCTGCGGCTTATTATCAATAATCCGATAAAAACCAACGTAAGCCTCGCCCTGACGAGCATCCAGTCCTGCTGCAATTACCGCAGACTCTTCGCGTGCCACATCCGCTCCAAGCGCCAGCAAACCCAGCGTTGAATAGCGAAATACAGGGACCTGCAAGCCATAAGCCAAACCCTGTGCCACCGCCGCGGCAATCCGAACTCCGGTAAAACCTCCCGGGCCGCAGCCAAACGCTATGCAGTTGAGATCAGCGGGACTAATACCCGCCTTCGTCAGCAGACCGTCAATTGCCGCATACACGTCACTGGCTCCTGGACGCGCGCCACTTAAGGCGTAACTGTGCAGATACCCTTCATGACATACGGCGACCGTTGATAAGGCTGTCGCCGTTTCAATGGCTAAAGCCGTAAAGGGCGTATCAATGTGTGAGGTTTGCGCAGTCATGATATCCATTAATGCCCCTACTGTTCACTGTGTGCGGCAAAGAATGCCAGCGCATCTTTTACGTCTCGTGTCTGCGGCATGTCAGGCAGACTAGACAAAAACAACTTGCCATAGTTACTGCCCACTAAACGCGGATCGCACAGTACCACTACGCCCCAATCGTCGGCATCACGAATCAGACGACCAACACCCTGCTTCAAGCTGAGTACCGCCTGCGGCAACTGGTAATCCCGAAACGGGTTACCCCCCGACGCAGTGATAGCTTCAAGCCTGACCTGCAACATCGGATCACCCGGCGATGCAAACGGTAGCTTATCGATAACAACAAGCACCAGATTATCGCCGCGCATGTCGACGCCTTCCCAGAAGCTGCTGGTGCCTAGCAATACCGGATTCTCTATTGCGGCAAACTGCTCAAGCAAACGAGTACGAGGCATTTTACCCTGCACCAACAATGGAAAATCAAATGAAGCGTCACGCTCCAATATGCCGGCAGCATCACGCAAGGCACGGTGACTGGTGAACAGCAAAAAAGCCCTTCCCTCGCTAGCGATAATCAGCGGTTTAATGGTTTCCAAAACTGCAGCCGTATACCCAGGACTGCTCGGCGCCGGCAACTTAGGCGGAAGATACAACACCGTTTGCTGCTGATAATCGAAGGGACTGGATATCTGATGAGTTGCGCAGGCTTTCATACCAAGCCGATTCAGGAAATGCGAAAAATCTTGATCAACCGCTAAGGTGGCCGAGGTAAAAACCCAGGAGCAATTTTGCTCCTTGAGTAATTTACTCAGACTCTCGGCAATATCCACTGGTGTAAAATTGCAGGTAAACCCCATGCGAGTCAAACCCACCCAACGCAAGCCCGTGCTCGCATCAGCACCCAATAATTGTTCCAGGGTGTCATAGCTGCTGCGCGCGCGCTCTAAACAGCGCAATAAAGGCGGCCGAAGATCGTCTTCAGACAAAGCCTCCAACCAGTCAATGACCAACTGAATAAGTTCTAATAAATTAAGCAGACTGGGCAAGAAGTGCTCTGGCAATTCATCCCATGCGAGATTGTTATCACGGTCAGGCAGCTTAATTCGGATGCCCTTGATTGCATTATTCACATCGTCAAGAGTGGTGTCGAGGCGACGGTCAAATAATAACGCAGCAACTGATTCGGCTTTTAGGTCGCCCAGTAAGTCAGTGAGACGTCCGGTATTAAAACTCCGGTTGAAAAAACTTTGCGCGACATCAGGAAACTTGTGCGCCTCATCAATAATTGCCGCTTCACAACCGGGCAACAATTCTCCGAAGCCCTCTTCCTTAAGCACAAGATCGGCCATTAACAAATGATGATTGACCACCACAATATCGGCACCCAATGCTGACTGGCGGGCACCGAGCAAATGACATTCCTCATAATCAGGGCAATCGCTACCCAGGCAATTATCGATCGTAGACGTTACCATTCGCCAAACCGGCGAGTCTTCCGGTACGTTTTTCACCTCGCCGATGTCGCCGCTGCGGGTGCGTCGTGCCCAGACATCCAGCTTGCGCAACTGCCCGCTAATCACTCCCGATTCAGTGCTTACGCCATTCTGCAGGGCGAGCTCGAGACGATGCTTACACAGATAATTAGAGCGCCCTTTGAGTTGACGTACCTTCACCGGCCGACCGAGTGCTGCGGATACCGTCGGCAGATCACGATGATACAACTGATCCTGTAAGGTTTTGGTTCCGGTCGAAATCACCACGCGCTGACCAGACAACAGTGCTGGAATCAGATACGCCATAGTTTTGCCAGTACCGGTGCCCGCCTCCACAACCAGATCAGTGCCTGACTCGAGTGCCGTGACAACTGCCTGAGCCATACCCAACTGCCCCTCGCGCGGCGCAAAGCCATGCAAGCTGTCGCACAAAGGGCTATCGGGCCCCAGGTAATAATCGATATCCTGATCCATAGTGTCTGGTTTATCAGCTGCAGAGGTCAATAACGATGCCATCATGAGTTCGATGAACCCGTGAATTTCACGCTTATCATGCCGCAAGGGCCGCGAAAGTTATAGTTCTATGGAGTGGAACGGAACCGACGAGGGGAATAGCTAGTCCTCAAGGGTGTATTCAATAGTCAGAGGACTGTCAGGCTCAGCCGCCCGACCAAGGCCGATAACACCGGTCCCTTTTAGCGGCATAGAATCGCGGCGCAAATAAACCACATCGTCTCCATCGATATGCAAAAACGTACCGTTGGTGCTTTGATCAATTAACTCGTAGTGAGTTCGCGTCATGTCAATACGGGCATGCAGGCGCGAAATAAGGTTTCCCTTAACAATGATATCGTTATCGTCAGATCTACCGAGCGTCGCACTGCGCATTTTATTCTCTGCCAGCATTACTTCCAGGCCCTGAAATCGCAATCGTAAACGGCCCAGTTCTGGCATCGTTGGAACAACATCACTGACTTCAGGCAACATGCTGGTTGCATCGTCCGGTGCCCACAGCACTTCGTACATAGCAACATCCCCACTCTGGCCCCGCAGAGTCACCATGCCGATTTGGCGCATCAGATCCAGCCAATTAGCACCGAGACGTTCAACCGTATCGGCCGTAACGAGGATTTGCTGCGCTTTTGCCTGGGAGGTCAGCCGGTTCGCAGTGTGCACAGCCGCGCCGAATACATCCTTGTTCTCTATAACGACATGACCGTAATGACACCCAATTCGAATATTCACGCGAAACGCCGGATCGCTAACCTCGTTACTGTCATGGTTTTTAACCTGCATTGCGATAGCAGCTAGCATGGCATCCTGCACCGTATCGAAGGTGGCCATCACCTCATCGCCCATCGTCTTGATAACCGTGCCGCTATTCTCAACCGTGGCCTGCTGCATTTGATCAACGACGCCCTGCACTGTTCCACGCGCAAGGTCGTCACCCAGCTTCTCATAGAGCTGAGTACTGCCGACAACGTCGGAAAACAGTATGGCGAGTTCTTTTTCTATGCCCATCTTGGTTCAGCACTCAGACGATTAGGTTAAATGGTGACATCATTATATGCGATGCCTGTCAATAAATAGCCGATTTATGGTCTCAGTACCAACGACCAATTAACAGAAACAGTGCCAACACAGTGCATCGCTATTTCTGCGCAATGATATAGGCGATCCAACCAGCATCGGCCTCGCCTCGTTCCTCCGGCTCAAACACGCCGTTGCCATCACCGTCTTCATCACTGCCTTCCCAATACACGGTACTTTTAGCAAACCCGGCTTCGGCCAGCAGCTCACGAACTTCCGGCATAGTCCACAGACGCCAATGATAAGTAAATGCCTTCTTCATTTTACTCTTGTCAGGGAAGTGGAAATGTATCTGACAGATGTACTCAGCAGTTACCGGGTAGTACTTCTTCTGATGCCAGACATAAGTAAAGTCATCGTGTTTGGTTTTTTCCTTCATTTCTTCGAATGCTTCAGAGCCACCATAAATATCCAAAAAGAACAGACCATCATCTGTAATATTAGCGTAGGCGGCCTTAAAGTAGGCCAGCAGGTCGGCTCGGGTATGAAAACACCAATAACTAAAGTTGGATGCACCAAGAATATCGGCGGATTCCGCTGGCGAGTTAAGTACATCACCTTCAATCAAAGTAACACGGGACTGCTCTTCGGAAGTAAGCTTGCTCAGCCGTTTATCCCTGCCCCACTGCAGAGTATCGCCGCAGAGGTCAACACCAACAGCACGATAATCAGAACCCTGACGGACCCATTCACATGACGCACTGGCGGTACCGCAAAAATCTTCACGAAATACACGCGCATCTCTGCCGATGAGATCTTTAAAAGTAGCCTTAAAAAAACGAACTTCTTCTTCGACATTCTGCACTGCCTCTTCATACAACTCATGCTTGTCTGCAGTTGCTGCCATAGTAGACTTCGTATTAATATCCTTCTCCCGAGCTGCCATTCTTCGCTACCCCTTTTAATCACAAGCTCAGCAATAGCTTCGTCGATAGTCAACGTTGCTAGCTACTGCTCGCGATTCCTTGTTTGATTGATCGTTTAACGGATGAACTTTGTGGACTATTGTTATGCGCCCTGCGTGATTAAGCAAGCTAATCGCCCGCCAAGGTGACTTCGGCGAGGTGATGCAGATCGTCAGGCGTTCTTGCTGCTGCAAGCTCACGTCGCCAACGTCGCGCCCCCGCAGCACCCGAATACAAGCCTGCCATATGCCGGGTAATATGATGCATCCGTGTGTAACCCGTTAGCTGAGTCGCTGCGTATTCGGCCATTGAATGCACTATGGATGCTCTTTTGGGCAAATTCAAAACACCGTCAAAACAGGCCTGCTGCAAATTGGCCAACAGGTAGGGCTCTTTGTAAGCCTGCCGACCAAGCATTACACCATCAACATGCTGCAACTGCTCCATGACACTGCCTGCATCCCGGATACCGCCATTAATGAGGATCCGCAACGTTGGAAAGGCTTCTTTTAACTGCGCCACAACTGAATATCGCAGCGGTGGAATGTTCAGATTTTGCTTAGGGCTTAACCCGCCCAATACAGCTTTACGGGCATGAACAATAAACAGTTCACAACCGGCAGCAGAAACTTGCTGCGTAAAATTAGCAAGAAACTCGAAACTGTCGTTGCACGTAATACCGTCATCAATACCAATGCGATTTTTCACTGTCACCGGAATCGAAACAGACGCCTGCATAGCACTCACACAGTCGGCTACCAGGCCCGGCTGAGCCATCAGACATGCGCCAAATGCACCCGAACGAACACGATCGCTCGGACAGCCCACATTCAGGTTGATTTCATCATAGCCATAATCCTCAGCAATCTTTGCCGCAGCAGCCAACAAAACGGGTTCATTGCCACCCAGTTGCAAAGCAACCGGGTGTTCAGTTGCATTAAAAGCAAGATGACGCTCTGGATCACCTTTTAGTATTGCGTTGGCATTAACCATCTCTGTATACAAACGCACATTTGGCGATAACAGCCGCATGAAGTAACGACAATGCCGGTCAGTGCGCTCCATCATCGGCGCTACTGAGATCAACGTCTCGCGGGAAGCCGGCAATCGGCTAATATTCTTAACGGTATTGTTCACAAACCTGCCGCCGTTTCCGCAACCAGAAATCGAACAACATCATCTAATGCTTCCTTATTGTCAGCACCATCAGCAAGCGACTCAAGATAAACGCGCAACTGCTGATCGGAACTTGAACCACGTGACACAATAGTCCGAGCATGTTGCACTTCGGCCACACAATCCAGTGCCTCGGCATCTTCTGCAATTAACGCAAGTATTTCTTCCAGCAACTCAGGAAAAGGCACCACGCTGTTCTTAGCAAGATCCAATAACCCGTCAGAAAAACCATAGCGCATAGCTCTCCAGCGGTTTTCATCCAGCAACATCGGGTTGTAAATTCGCCAAGATTGATTCGCATGGCGCAGCCGGTAAAGCATACGCAACAAGCAGGTTGTGAGTGCAGCCAAGCAGAGAGCATCCTCGATATGCGTGCAGACGTCCAGCACACGGGTTTCCAGAGTGGGGTATCTGATACTCGGACGGATATCCCACCAGACCATGGAGCCGTCTTCAATAATGCCGGCATCTGCCAGCACCGCAACATGCCGTTGATACTCGGCATAGCTGCTAAACACTGGTGCAATCCCAGTGCGCGGCAATGCATCGAATACAGTCAAACGATACGAGCGCAAGCCCGTATCCTCGCCTTGCCAAAAGGGTGATGAACTGCTCAGCATTAGCAAATGCGGAAGGAAATAACGCATTTGATTCATCAGATCAATACGCAGCTCATTGTCCTCAATACCCACATGAACGTGCATGCCGCAAATCAATAAGCGGCGCACTGCAGCTTGCATTTCCTGCTCAAAGTTTTCGTAACGTTCACGCTGCGTATGCAACTGTTCTGACCAGATTGCAGACGGGTGCGTGGATGCGGCTATCGGCGCCAAGCCATGTTCGGCTGAAACATCAACAATAACCCGCCGCAATTGACACAGGTCTTCACGAGCCTCGGCTATAGTGCGGCAAACTTTGGTGGCCACTTCGACCTGAGAAGACAGAAACTCCGGAGCAATCTGCTTCCCTGAGCGTCGATGACACTCATCCATAAATGCATCAGGCGGATCATTTGCTAGCGCATGAGTCTCCTGGTCGACCAATAGATACTCTTCTTCAATACCCAGAGTGAACTTCGGTTCAGTTGTCATTCGCACAAGCCTCCCTGAGGGCATTCAGCGATA
>JAQWPD010000119.1 GCA_029245525.1 Gammaproteobacteria bacterium
ATCAGCCAGCTGCCGCCGGTGAAGATGGCGAATGGAACGATGATCGTGCTTAACACCACCATTTGAACCCAAGAGGGGATTTTTCGAAACATATGCGGAGCAGCCTTATGAACCGTGTGCGGCAATTCTCGCACGCAGACCGACGTTTGCAAGCATTACCGTTTATTTAGACGCAGAACGCTGTGCGCAGGGAGCAGGCCGGTTTCAGCCCCGCAGATACAGCTCAACCAGCCAGTAATCGGCTTCTCTCTCGTCGTGCGTCAAACCTTAACTAACTGTTTAGTCCAAGGGCATATAAAACCCAGCACAGGGCGGAACTTTCTGAATCATTGTCAGTGCGACTTTGATGCCAGTGGGTAAAAAAGCCCGCATAAAGCGGGCTTTTATATTTTAGCGTGAAGCTGAGGCTATGAGTCAAGCGCCTCGGCTACGCATTCTTCCGCCAAGCCTGTATTTTCGGCCAAGTCTATAAACTTAAACTGCATTTTGCCTAATGAGACCAGGTCACCATTGCGCAGTTGGTGTGGACAGCCTATTTTCTTAGAGTTAACCACGAGACCATTGCGACTATTGAGGTCTTCAATAGCAGCGCCGTTAGCATCGCTTACGATTCTGGCATGCACCCGACTCATGAATTCGTTAGCAACCTGAATGTCGTTTTCAGGACCGCGGCCAATGGTCATCGAACTTTTGTACAGCGGATACTTCAGTCGTTGGTCGCCGACCAACAGCAGAATTCGTTTTACTTCATGGGGAAACGGCGTTTGATCTTCAGCGCTCTCTTCAGAGGAAGCATTCTTGGCCAGCGCCGACTGCAGTCGTTCGATTTCGTTACCCATAAACTTAATAGTGTTTTGCAGTTGGCTGATTTCCTGCTTCTGCTGTAAAAGCATCTCGACCGGAGAGCCTTTAGTGGGATTAGCTCGGGCAGCAGAGATACGCTTGCTTCTAACTCGCGGAATTTCAGTACTTGGGGTAAATTTGCGACTGAGACTTACTGATTTTAAGTCCGCCGGAGGAAAAACAGGTAATGGTGAGCAGTCAGTGGGATCCTCATCCCTAAGAATTCGACGCATGCGCTGCAATTTATTGAGATTTTCGGACATATTGACACAACCCTGACATTATTAACTGAAGGACTTTCTCTATGAACCCTTTCATGTTTTTGTATGCTACCCAGAGTTGAAGCGCTAAATTGTGAACCAGTTCACACTTTGGCTATGCCGCATTAAAATAATCGCGGCCGACTCGGTGGTTTGATCAACAGAGGGGGCGTGCCGGGTGGGTGCCGGTTTTGCCTATCAGGGGTCATGGGGTCACACTGGCCGGCCACGCTGATGCCGGTAATTCGTTCATTTATATTGTTTTTTTAGGTTCAGGCAGTGATGTGATAGGCCGCCGTATTTTTTGGGCAATCTCAGTCCGAAGCGGTCGCTGACCTCAGGCCCGACAGCAGCGAATACCCTAAGCCGGGTTTTTGCCTGCCGATGCCTATTGTTAAATGGTTAGTTTTCGCTATCCACGCGGACAGAGTGTATTCAAGGGCGGATAAAGAGCGGGGTTTTTGATTTAAATAACATCAAAGGAGTCTCGTTCCTCCTCTAAACCATCTGGATCTGGATGGATAATAATTTCACAGTTCGGGTAGGCCGCTTGGATTTTTTCTTCGACGCTGTCAAGAATTTTATGCGTGCCGAGGAGAGACAATTTGGGGTTAAGCTCCAGATGAAACTGAATAAAAAATACAGAGCCTGATGATCGGGTGCGTAAGTCATGAAAGCCTCTGACATCCGGATGCTGTTCAGCAATTTCACGAATCCTAATGCGATGTTTATCTTCAATCTCATGATCCAACAGGATAGCTAGAGACTTTCGCGCTATGCCCCAGGTGCCCCGGAGAATATAGCCGGCAATAATAATGCCCACCAGCGGGTCGATAATTGGCAGATTGGTGTAAGCGGATACCGGAAGCGCCACAGCAACCCCTAGGTTTACCGCGAGATCGGTTTTGTAATGCATGGCATCTGCGGCAATGGCAACAGAACCTGTGCGCTTAACCACAAAGCGTTGGTAGGTGAGCAATGCCACGGTAAGCAATACCGAAGCCAGCATGACACCAATACCGACAGAAATATCCTGCGGTGGCAGCGGAGTAATAAAACGTTGCAGGGCCTCATAACAAACAAAGACGCCTGACCCGGCAATTATTAAAGATTGCACGAATGCCGCGAGCCCTTCGGCTTTGCCGTGACCGAAGCGATGTTCGCCATCTGCGGGCGTTAGAGCATATCGTACAGCAACAAAGGTAATTGCAGATGCGAGAACATCGAGGGTTGAATCGACCAGTGAGCTCAGCACCGAGACAGACGATGTGGCAAGCCACGCCCATATCTTGGCGATAACGAGCGTTATCGCGACACTCAGCGACGCAAATGTTGCTGAACGAGTCAGAGCATTATTTGATAAACCTAGAGCCATTGTTTTTTATCATAGCGAAACACTCACGCAGTGACCATGCGTAATCATCTGAAACAGGCTGTTCGTGCTGAGTTTTCCTGAAACTGCAGAATAGGTGTAATAGGCGGAAGACCTGCAAATTCAACAGAATGGGTTTCTTGGCGTGTAGAATGGCAGCGGTGCAACTGGCCAAGTAAGTCTTGGGGTTGCAGGGGCAGTATGGGGCAGTTCAATTGTATGTGCAGAGGTCGTTATCTTGAATGATCAGAACGCTCGGTTCGGGCCGGTCTCATTGGCTGTAGGTGTGAGTCGCCTCAACATGACTGTGTTTCTCCTCTCGGCGTTCGCCGGAATGATGCTCAACACATTTATCAGCGTTGTTCAGCCCTATATCCTTAACGTGAATCTCGCACTGCCGGTGGCCGAGCAGGGGCGAATTAGCGGTGAGATGGTGTTTTATGGTGAGGTAGTCATCCTTCTGCTAAGTGCTGCAATCGGGCTATTTACTGACAAGCTGGGTCGTCGTGGTATGTATGCGGGTGGTTTTGTCATTATGGCAATGGGCTACAGCCTTTATGGCTTTGTTGATTCGGTCGGTAGCTTGGCTGCGGTTCGGGTTTTTCTCGCCATCGCTATTTCAGTAATTAATGTGATGATTGCCACGGTGCAGGCTGACTACCCCAAGGAAGAGTCGCGTGGCAAGTTGGTCGGGTTGACCGGTGTCGTCATAGGCTTGGGCGCAGTGCTGATTGGTGTGGGGCTTGCACGACTGCCTTTTTGGTTTGTCGGCGCCGGCTATGACGATTTACTTGCCGGACGTCTCACCTTATTTGTCATGAGCGCGATGTCATTGCTTATGGCGATTGTCGTTTGGTTTGGCCTGTCGACGCAGACGCATCATGACAATGCTGCACCACTAACTCTGAAAGAAAACTTCGCAATTGGCATTAGTGCGGCACGCAACAATCTTCGGGTTGCTTTGGCCTACGGTTGCGCATTTGTATCGCGCGGAGACTTGGTTGTAGTCGGAACGTTTTATGTGCTCTGGATGAATCAGGCGGCAGTAGAGACGGGGATGTCGCCGGATGAAGCCTCTAAAGTAGCGGGTGGCTTTTTTGGTCTTGTGATGGGCAGCGCCTTACTTTGGGCGCCGGTAAGTGGCTGGCTAAGTGACCGGCTGAATCGGGTGTCTGCCATGGCAGTCGCGATGGGGCTTTGTGCTATCGGCTATACCTCGATGGGTTTGATTGCTGAGCCGCTCGGTGGCTGGATGTATCCGGCGGGAATCTTGCTTGGTATTGGGCAGATGAGTGCTATTACGGCGAGTCAGACATTGATAGGTCAGGAAGCGCCACCAGCAAGTCGCGGAACTATTGTGGGTGTATTTTCATTTTTCGGTGCAGCTGGAGTGATGTTTATTACTATAGCGGGAGGGCGTTTGTATGATGCTATCGACCCGTCGGCACCCTTTGTTTTAATCGGTATTGTTAATGCATTGTTGTTTTTGTGCGCGGTGTTACTGCGGCTAAAATCAAGAAAATTCGACTAGATTTAACAGCTGTTATTAGGAGGAACGCAATGAATCCAGAGCAGATAATTTTAACAACGGGAATGCAGACCGAAGCACGAATTGTGAGCACGCTTGGTGCTGCTGAAGCTAAAGGCTTTGATGATCTCCGGACATTGCAAAACCTAAAAGGGGAGAGCACCGGTTACACCAAAGTGTGGTATGCAGATCGTGTTAAGAAAATTAGTAGCATGTCTATCGACATTATGCCAAGCAAGGCCCGTTATTTTAATCTGCAGATTATTCCTGATGATAATTTGCGCGTTCCCCGTTACGTATTTGAAGGCTTGGTGATGGGGCACTCGAGTCAGGTGTCCGTCGATCTGTATCCCGATATGGATATGGTTGAAAATTTGGATTGGCTAACGTCTGCTTATGCCGGAGTAAATGCTTATTACGATGAGCTTCGCAAGAGTGATACGTGTCAGCTGGGAATGTCCCGTTTGCCGCACATGCGGGCATTTTGTTCGCCGGTGTTCGCTCTAGCCTCAGCTGTGTCGATCGATGCGGTGCCGGCTTTTGAAGAGGCAGCAGGTCGGTATTTCGATTTTTGGCTGGAGATGTTTCAGCAGGCAAGCGCATGTGATCCCGCAGAAGCCGCTGCCCGTGCCCAGCGTCGGAAGCTTATTTCTGACGCTACTATTGCGCTTGATCCCGACCGTAAGATGGTGGTTGGTGTGTACGGCGAAGAACTGACGCAGCGGATTGAAACCGCTGCGATGTATTAGTTTTTTACCATCAGTTTAAGCGTTGGCGGCAGGCCTGGCGGTTACTTCTGTGTACCAACGTTGCAGTGCGGGGCGGGTTTTGTACGCGTGCGTTTCAACCCAATCTGCGAACTCGGTGGTTGCCATTAGTGTGATGTCAGCGAAGCTGTAGTTCTCTCCAGCCAGATACGCATTGTTCTTTAGCTGCTGTTCGATACGGTCAAAGAATTGATTAACCCTTGTCTGTCCGCGTTCTACGAGGGCGGGTATTTGCTCGATAGGTGCCGGACCCGGCAGTGCATGGCCGCGGAAACCTGGCGAGATATTGCGCAGTACTTCAGCAGCAGCATCCATGCCTTGCTCGGCGATATTGTTCCACATTATTACCTGTGCTTTTTCTGCCCGGCTGCTACCGAGTAAATTGGGTTCCGGGTGAAGATCTTCAAGATAATGGCATATCGCAAGACTTTCGCTGATGTAGCTGCCATCGTCAGTTTCGAGTACGGGCAGAGTTGCGCCCGGGTTGATTTGACGAAACTCAGGTGAGAGCTGTTGCATACGCATCAAATCAACTTTAACGAGAGGAATTTTTAAGCCCTTTTCGGCAATAAAAATTCTTACACGACGAGGGTTTGGCGCACGGTTGTAATCAAATAAACGCATAATTTATAGACTTAATTTTTGATGGTTTGTAGTGAGTATTACCAGCCGATGGTGCGTCCATCATGACCTTTAAAGCAGCCGCTGTCCTCTAGAGTCAGCGCGGCAATCATGGGGCGCAACAGTGAGATACTTTCTTCGATTTCGACCATGGCATAGCCGAAGGCGTCCATTCTGGTTTTGACATAGCCGGGGCAGAACAGCCCTACGATGACGCCTTTGGCTTTAAGTTCTTGTGCGGCAATAGTCATCGCTCGATTCAATGCGGTCTTGCTGCTTGCATACGCTACGCCCGGAATGCACATTTCTGAGATAGAGCCAACCGAACTCGAAATACAGATAATTTTCTTGTGTTCGCTGGCCGCAACATTGTCCATAAAGACTTCGGTTAGCTTCATTGGGGCATAGCAGTTCACCCGCATAACGTCTTCCCAAATATCGTATTCCATCTGCCCGAAATGTTGGCGGGTTATGTTTTCATCAATTGGGATAGGGCCGATGATGCCTGCATTGTTTAGCAGGATATCGAGCGGGGTATCTTGGTATTTTTTACCTAAGGCATCAATGGCGTTAAAGTCAGCAACATCCAATTTTTCTACAACGATGTTGTTATTAGCAGCCGCCAGCGTATTTAACTCATCTGCCGATTCAGGTGAGCGGCAGCAGGCAATGATATGCCAGCCTTCGGCGGCATACTGACGCGTAAACTCGAGCCCGAGCCCACGATTTGCTCCTGTGATGAGAATGTTTGGCATAACTAACCTCTATACATTTTGAGTGGATACTGGCTTGACCAGAAAGAAATACAGGCCTAGCAGAATACTCAGCGTTGCTGAAGTGACGATGGGTACATTGGGCCCGAATTGATACAACGCTGTTCCACCAAATGGTCCGAATATCATGCCTAGCGTCGGTGCTGCGGTGAGCAGTCCACCGACCGCGCCTTGTTCGTCATCCTTGACAGCCAAGCTTGCTCCGGAATTAAGCGTTGGTACAACCATACTGAATGCAAAACCCATGCCGCCGAATGCGAGATAAAACATCCAAGTGCTGGTCGCCTGAGTGAGCAACAACAGAACCAAACCAAAGAGAATAAAAGCGATTCGTAAAACCACGGGAGGTGATGTTTTTATTTTCTGCATCAGTGAAACCAACACAATAATATTCACCAGGCCCATGCTCAGCAAGGAAAGTCCGACTACATCAGTAATGTCTTGCTTATTGGTTAGTCCTAGTTGATCCTCTGCGAGCAACGGCACCAGCGGTTGAACGGCAGTAAAAATCATGAAACCCACAACCCAGCCAAGCAGGTAGGGGAACACCCGTGGATCAAACCAACTGACCTTAATGGTATCTTTGGATTTGGCCGCATCATCGCTGACGTGTTTTTTCGGCTCTTTAATAATTGTTGCAATACAAACTGCGGCAACTACCGCCAATGCGGCAGCGATATACATGGGCGCTAATTGACCGATCCGAGCAAATGCGACGCCAAATACCGGGCCGATAATAGTGCCAAGACCCGCGGTCATTCCGACCAGAGCCATACCTTTGGTGCGGCCTGCTTTGTCGGTAGTGTCTGCAATATACGCCGTTGCCGCCGGCTGTATTGCACTTGCCAGCGCGCCATAGGCTAGGCGTGCGCCGAGCAATACCAGAAACAGGGGTGAGGCAAATAGTGCTGCTGTAGATGCCATAATGCCTGTTGAATTTTGCAGGCTGGACGGCAAGCCAAAGGTGTTGACGATAGTTCCCTCAACCCCGAGTTGAACGCCATAGGCCAGCATCGCATAGCCCGCGCTGTAGCCGAGCAAGCCGATAATTAGGACGGATTTTCGTCCGATAGATTCAGATTTGCGACCCCACCAAGGTGCAGTTAATACGATGGCCACATTGGAGGCTGAAATCAGGAAGCCGTATTGCACCTCGCTAATGCCGATTTCGCGAATGATGGGCCCGAGCACAACGTAGAGCAGCGATTGGCCAATGCCATAAGTGATGAGCCCAAACAGCAGCACCGTCATGTCAATTCGCTTTTCTTTGCCCTCAAGGGCCGGACTAACGATAGGGTCAGAGTTTTCTTCAGACAAGTTGCTGCTCCGGAGGCTTGCGCCATTATTTGTGCTTAAAAAGTTTGCGGCATTATATCGGGGTGAATCGGCAGCGTATACGCTAAGACGCCGAACAATCGGTTTGCTTTAAATGAGGCGCCAAGCAGCAGCAAAGCATGGAGCATCCTATTGTCAGATGCGCTCTGCACGTGTTGCAGAGTTAGCTTGTGGCCATGAAATTTGCTGAACTCTGCGTTTACTGCTGTGCTTTTAAGGCAGCAATGCGCAGCTCAAGCGGCGGGTGACTGGCAAACAGCGAGCCGAACTTTCCCGAAATGCCAAAGCCGGCCATCTGATCCGGGAGTTCTGCAGCCGCAGCCTGTGCAGGGCCGCCAAGCGCAGCCAGCGCGTCAATCATATTCTGACGCCCGGCCAGAGAAGCTCCGCCCGCATCAGCACGGAACTCGCGACGGCGTGAGAACCACATTACGATAATCGAAGCGAGCACAGACAAAAATATCTGCGCAATAATTGAGGTCACGAAATAACCGATACCCAGTCCACGCTGATTTTTAAGAATAACGCGATCGACAAAAAAACCAACCAGTCTTGCTAAGAACACCACAAAGGTATTAACCACGCCTTGTATTAAAGCCATAGTGATCATGTCACCGTTTGCAACATGCGAGACCTCATGGCCGAGTACGGCTTTAATCTCAGTCTGCTTCATTCGTTGCAGTAATCCGGTACTGACCGCAACCAGGGCATTGTTTCGACTGGCGCCTGTCGCAAATGCATTCGGCTCAGGTGAGTCGAAGATGCCCACCTCCGGCATGCCGATCCCGGCGCGTTCTGCCTGAGTGCGGACAGTGGCGATAAGCCAGCGCTCAGTTGAATTTGAGGGCTGCTCGATGATTCGCACACCCATACTGCGTTTGGCCATCCATTTTGAAATAAACAGCGAAATAAATGAGCCTGAGAAACCGATAATCACAGACATTACCAGCAACGCTTGCAGGTTAATGTCGACACCGTTTTCTGCAAGAATTCCTTCGAAGCCAAGCAGGCTAAAAACCAGAGAGATCACAACCATGATGGCTATGTTAGTTGCAAGGAACAGGCCTATTCGCAGCATTTTATATTTCTCAGGGTATTCAAATTAAATCTCAGTTATTTAAGAGTGTTTCTGCGGATTAACTATTACTGTTGGCTGATCCAGTTGTTCCGAATCTCTCCGGCATATGCCGGCCAAGCACCATCAATCTGGGTTATATATTCAAGTGCTTTTTCAAGCTTGGCAATTCGGTGCGGTTGGCCCATTAGCCAGGGGTGGATATTGAGTGCCAGTATTCGACCACCCTGCGTATCTGCTTCTTTACGCAGGAAGTCTGCAGCATCACAAACCTGTTCCACCCAAGAGTCTTCCGAATGCTTGTTGCCATTAATCACAAAGTGATCTTCAGTTTCAGTGGTTAGTGGCATTGCAGTGAGCTCGCCATTGCTGGTGCGAAACTGGTAGGGCATGTCGTCATTTACCCAGTCGCTGAAATATTCAATGCCATGGGCAGCCAGTAAGTCAGGAGTGTGATCGGATTCGTTCTTGGCGGGCGATAGCCAGCCTTTTATCTCTTGCCCGGTGAGCTTTCGCAGACTGTCCAGTGACGTTTTTATCAGTTCGTTCTCGACATCGTTGCCTAAACCGTTCCAATGAATAGCATCCATATGGTAACCATGGCAGGCGATTTCATCGCCACGCTCCACAATACGGTTCAATAAATAGGGGTTGGTTTCGGCGAGGCGGGTGTTCATCGCAAATGTAGGCTTCACACCATACTGATCGAATGCTTTTAGAAATCGATAGATACCGATGCGATTGCCATACTGGCGCAGTGAGAAGTGACGCAGGTCAGGGTAGGGCATAGTCATGCCGCCGGGTACCTTGAAAGGGTCGCCTTTTTGATTGAGCGGGAAAAACTGCAGCGGAACATTAACCCACAGGGCGAGTTTCTTGCCTTCTGGCCACTCTACCGGCTTGCGATCGTTGAGCATCGACCAATCATAGCGATCGTGGTCCATGCCATAGGATCGATGCGGGTAGTCAAAATACGCTTTATCCAAAGTCATTATGCCGTCCTCTGTTTGCTGGAGATGTCGGCTATTGATGCATCGTAGTAGTTGTCTAAAAAGAACTCGGCAATCTCGCGGCCGGTAGTGACCCAAACATCATCGTGACTGGTTATGTAGTCCAGCGCTTCTTCAAATGCTTTCATCCGATGCGGGTAGCTCACCTGATAGTTGTGCGTTGGAATGCACATAATAGTGCCTGACTCAGCGCCTTCGGCATAAAGGCGATCAAAGTTCTCTTTGATTTGTTGGCCGTAGCGCCTGGGTTCAATTTTATTTACCACGTATGCGATGGTGTCATTCATTTCGAGTGAGTAAGGGACCGACACAAATTTTTTCTTTGAGCGCAGATGGATAGGTGTCGGCTGATCATCATGGAACAGGTCGCAGGTATAGATGCCGCCTTCATCGCCAAATAGCTCAGTGCCCACTTCAGCAAATAAATCCAATGTGTTGTCAGAATGCGACAGTGCCGGCGCCAGATAGCCGGCACACTTTTGGCCGGTGTGTTTGTGGATGGTTTCCATTGAGTCGCGAATCATGTCGCGCTCCTGATCTTCGGTCATGCCATAGGTGTAACGCGTGTTGTAGATACCGTGGCTGAAGAACTCCCAATCGCGTTCTTTGCAAAGCTCAATAATTTCAGGATGATGATCGCAGAGCGCTGTCGACAATGAAATGGAGCCACGGATGCCGTATTTATCGAGCAGTTCCATTTGTCGTACATGGCCCACGCGATTGCCCCAATCCCGCACGGTATAGCCTGGCAACGATGGCGCCGGTGTTGGCCATGGAGCCCTCTGGGAGTTTGCGGGTGGGTTCAGCTCGTAGTACTCAATATTGGGTGCAACCCAGAAGGCTACTTTTGCGCCATTAGGCCATTCAATTTTGGGCCGGTTTTCATACGGCCAATAGTCAAAATATCCGGGGTCTTCTTTCACAGCGGTGCTCGCTCTTTTAGTTATGTGCGTTGACAGGGGCTGGTGAGGGCGCTTAGGCCTGTGAATCGAGCCAGTCAGTAACCTCGACCAAATCAAGCACATCACAGTACTTCAGTGAGAGGTCGGTTAAGTTAGCGTAGTGATAGCTTTCGTGTTTGTCGGCAACGCATTCCACCGGAACGATAGTGCGGTAACCACGTGACAATGCGTCAACACCCGTTGCACGAATGCACCCAGAAGTAGAGCCACCGGTCAGAATGACTGTGTCAACCTGATGCCAAACCAAGAGCGATTGCAGTTGGGTTTCAAAAAATGCAGAGGGCATTTTTTTCACATAGATGACATCTTTCACATGATCAATATCCAACCGGTCGTCAAATTCGGAGCGCTCAGAATCAAAGCCGATATTCTGCAAACTATCAGGAGTATCAGTGCGCGTGCCCCAGACACCGGCATCTTCGCTCGACTCCATGTACGCAACATGGGTCCAAACCACAGGCCAGCCCAAGGCGCGAAACTTGCGTGCCAGAACATTGATGTGTTCCATCTGCTTAGGGTCGGTTTCATAGGCAGTCTTAAAAAGATCGGTGCGAGTGTATTCTTTCTGCGGATCGATATTCACAAGTACCGCTTTTTTGCCGAAACCGAAGCGCTTACGCGCTGGGTTTGCCTGAACTTCGAAAAAGATTTCTTTTGCAGTTTTTGTCGTGGTTTCCATGATTTCAGGGCTTCTATGGTTGATTGCGTAAAATGTTAATGGCCTATTATGCCGTTTTTCCCGCCCGTAAAAAACAGCAAGGGTCGGGCTTAATCACCCGACCCCATAGGTAAGTATGAATGACAGGCATTGTTGCTTTATTGTAATGCCGTGTTAAAGGGTCACAAATTGATGCGTTGCGATTACTGGGCCGCCGGATGCAGCGGAATAGCAGGCAGTACCCAGCTTTTTGACGTTCGCCTGCCAGGTGATGGAATTGCACAGGCAGCCTTGCCTTTTTGGGCTTCGAGTTTTGCACGGTCTATTCGCCAGCCCCGACTTTCCCAGTCAGCAAGATAACTGCGATAGGCCAAAATGGGTTTGTCGGCCTCAGTGAGTAGTTCTAGCGTCGTGCTATTCGGCGTTTCAACAGGATCAAGCGATTCGATGATATTGACATCTTCATGCGCAATCTGCATGTTGATTTTGATCAGGTTCTCATCTTTATCCGGCTCAAGCATCCAGTCCCGCATGTTAATAAAGAAGATGCGTGTTTTGTTGTAGCTAACAGGTGCCTCGAAAAAAACTTGCAGAAACTGACGGGTTTCGCTGAATTTAATACGCGTGATTAGCGTATTGGGCCCATGATGCGATGAGCCAGCACGGGTATGACCTTCGCCGGCGCCCATGAGTTTAGTGGCTTCGGATGCGCCTTCTGCATCGAAGGGTTGGATAAAACCACAGCCGTAATCTGAAATTTCTTCAATCTGAATAGGGTGTATGCGGATAGATTCACCAACAGAGGGAGCCCCTTGGTTTGGGTGAACGAATTCGTTATGCGCCATATCCATGCCGTTTTCGATGGACCGTTCAAAGTAGGCGTTTACCTCAAACGAGAATGTGCGGTTAACGCGCCAGCCCTCTGCACCAAACTCTTCGATATCATACAGAGGCGGGCGTTCGGCCTCCGGCAGATCTCCCATAAACGCAAAGACGATACCGTACTTTTCCTGTGTGGGGTAGCTGTCTACCTTGGCGCGCTTGGGTGGGCTTTTATCGGCTTGTGTGGGTATGAAGGTGCACTGACCCGCCGCGTTAAACTGCCAGCCATGATACGGACACTCAATGCAGTCTTTTTTAATTTTGCCGAGTCCAAGAGAGCCGCCTCGGTGAACGCACACATTGGCAAGCACAATTGGCGTGCCTGCCGAGTCCCGAAACGCGACGACTTTCTGATTGAGCAGTTCTACTTTCAAGGGGGCTTCATTACTGATCTCATCGCTTAAAGCAATGGGATACCAAAAATTGATATACATCTGGGCTGATCTCCTTTTAACCATTAAATTTTAGCCTTCCTTAGACCGGCTGCGGGACAGCAACATGCATTCCGTTTGCTTGTTGGTTGATGCGCAGTATAGTCAGGGCCAATTGCGCGCCTGAACTCATACGTGGAGATGCTCCAAATGACCGCTAAGCACACCGAATTTGGCCTGGTGATGGAGGCTTCGCCGGGTTATACCGCGCGGCTGGCCCGTGAGATTGAGGCGATGGGGTTCGATTATCTGCTGTGTCCCGATACTCAGAATCTGGCGCCCGACCCCTACGGGCAGCTCAATCTGGCAGCTGCAGCAACCAGTACCTTGAAGCTTGGCACCGGAGTGACCAACCCTATAACTCGCGACACTGCGGTCACAGCAACCGCGGTGACATCGCTGCAGCAGGAATCAGGCGGGCGGGCTATTTGCGTGATTGGTCGCGGTGATTCATCGGCAGAACACATCGGTGTGCGCAATAGCACGACCGCCCAGCTGCGCGACGGTGTCGGTCAAATCCGCAGTTACATGCGCGGCGATGTGATCGACCGAAATGGAAAACAATCGGCGCTGCGCTGGCTAAACAACGAGCAGGTGCCGCCGGCTCCAGTGGATATTGCCTGCACTGGCCCCAAGACTATTCAGATGGCGGTCGAAGCCGGTGATCGTATTAGCTTTGCTGTGGGCAGTGCACCTGAGCGAATTGCTTGGGCAATGAAGACGGCGACAGAGCATCTGAATGCTATTGGTCGTTCCCGCGATTCAATCAGCATTGGTGCTTTTGTCAATTTAGTCTGTGATCCGGATGAGCAGCGTGCAATTGGTATTGGCAGAATGATTGCCGGGATGGTGGCTCACTTTGCAGGCATGAAAAATGCACCGCTGGACCACTTACCGCCGGAGTTAAAAGACCTCGCGCGCCATATGCAATCTCAGTACGATATGGATCATCATGCGCAGGAAGAAGCCGAGCATGCTAGCGAGGTAAGCGATAATTTTGTCGATTGGTTTTCTATTTGCGGGCCTGCACAAAAGTGTGAGTCGCGTTTGAGTCAACTCATTGATCTTGGGCTTGACCATGTTTACATTTTGGGTGGTTCGCCGGTGGCTCATCCGCACGGCGAGCGTCAGGCGGCAATGGTCGAGCAGGCGCGCTATTTTGCCGACAAAGTGTTGCCCGCATTGCGCTCTGTGTAGCACGCCCGCGGCGACTCTTCGGACTTCTCGTGGCAATAAAAAAGCAGCCTTCCGGCTGCTTTTTTATTGCTTCTTATTGCAGCGACTAACTATTAACGCTGGTCAGGAACTCGCTGCGGCTGATTGGGCTGCTTTTGAATACGCCGCCAAGTGCCGTGGTAGTGGTTTCACTGTTCGCGTCCATTACCCCGCGGGATTTCACGCAGTAGTGAACGGCTGTCATATTAACGGCGACATCGTCAGTTTCTAATAGTGTTTGCAGCGCAACCAATACTTGTTCTGTAAGGCGCTCTTGAACCTGAGGACGCTGTGCAAAGAAACGAACAAGACGATTGATTTTTGATAACCCCACAACGTTCTTGCGTGGGATATAAGCGACTGAAGCGCTGCCATCGATAGTCACAAAGTGATGCTCGCAGGTTGATGACAGGTCGATATTCTTAACCGTAATCATTTCATCAACCTTCATTTTGTTGAGTATGACAGTGAGCTTGGGGAAGTTTGCGTAGTTCAGGCCACCGAAGATTTCATTGACGTACATTTTGGCAATACGCCGTGGTGTTTCAACAAGACTGTCATCGCGCAAGTCCAGGCCGAGAGTCTCCATAATTACGGTGAAGTGCTCTTGGATTTGGGCTTTCTTTTCTTCATCTGAAAGGCCGGTGTAAATCATCGGTGTTTCGAGACCGCGCTTGAGCAGCATGTCGCGCACCAAAATAGCTTCGGCACGCAGACCTTCGTCTGAGGGTGCCCCGCCGCTTAAAGGAATATCAACTGCTTTTTGTTCGACTTTGTTGTCCATAGTGAGGTCCATATTCTGGTCGACTGTTGACCTGCATCGCCGGCTGAAGCGCTCGCCGCTGCTGCAGGTAGTGTATTTACTGGTAAGACTCAATCTAAGCTGTTGGTGTTGTTGATTGTACGTATTAATACTGCAATATGCCCACGATTTTACACAATAGAGTGGCTAATCAGCTGTTTTGGCGGCGACGCCGATTAGCCTCTGAGCAGTGAAAATGAGGTCATCTCAACCACCGCAACCCTATGCACACCCTCAACATGTCACAGAATTTAAGCATTTCGCAGGGCATACTTCACGAAACCGGTATTTTTCAGGTGCAGGTGCGTTGGTCAATATGCACTGCCTTGTGACCAAATTAGAGTTAAATCAGGCGTATACGGCATAGGCCGGTAGGGTATGATGCAGCACCTTTTGCGCCAACATTGCCCGACGGGCAGCTATTTCACTCGCCGTCGGTTCACTGGCGAGCTCAGTTTCTTGTTGTTTATCATCCATTTGTCGGTTTACGTTTTCCGGATTTTCTATGTCTGATTCTACTCCCATTGTTGATGTTACCTTTGCAGAAATGGGCCTTGCCACAACGCTTTTAAAGGCTTTGGGTGACGTGGGTTACGAAATTCCGTCGCCAATTCAGGCGCAGGCTATTCCTCATATGCTGCAGGGCTTTGATATTCTGGGTCATGCGCCAACCGGCACCGGTAAAACGGCAGCCTTTGCGTTACCTCTATTGTCCCGTCTTGATATGCGCCAAGCCCAGGTGCAAATTTTGACGCTGTGTCCTACGCGCGAACTCGCGATTCAGGTGGCTGAAGCCTATAAAACCTATGCCATGCATATGGATAAATTTCATGTGTTGCCGATATACGGTGGGCAGGAGTACGGTACGCAGCTGCGTCAGTTACAACGTGGCGTTCAGGTGGTTGTTGGTACTCCGGGCCGGATTATGGACCACATGAAGCGAGGTACATTAACGCTTAATGGTTTGCAGGCATTAGTTCTGGATGAGGCCGACGAAATGCTGCGCATGGGTTTCATTGATGACGTCGAGTGGATTCTGGAGCAGGCACCTGCAAAACGTCAGATGGCTCTGTTTTCTGCCACGATGCCATCACAGGTTGAGCGGATTGCGCGTAAGTACCTCAGCAAACCCAAAGAAGTCTCCATTAAAGCGAAGGCAGCTACCGCCGAAACAATTCGTCAGCGTTTCTGGCCGGTAAAAGGGTTTCACAAACTTGATGCGCTCACCCGTATTCTTGAATTTGAACAGTTTGATGCAGTGCTTATTTTTGTCCGCACTAAAATTGCTACCACTGAGCTAGCAGAGAAGCTTGAAGCACGCGGGTATGCAGCATCACCATTAAACGGTGACATGCCACAGAAAGAGCGCGAGCGCATGGTGGATAAGCTAAAGCGCGGTTCTCTTGATATTCTTATTGCCACCGATGTTGCGGCCCGTGGCCTTGATGTCGAGCGTATCAGCCATGTCATTAATTATGATATTCCCTACGACGCCGAAGCGTATATTCACCGCATAGGTCGTACCGGTCGTGCAGGTAGAAAGGGCGATGCAATTTTATTTGTAGCACCACGTGAGCGCCGGATGCTCGGCATGATAGAGAAGGCAACACGGCAGCCTATTGAGCAGTTAGTGATGCCGTCTACCGAGGTGGTGAACAACAAACGTATCGCTGATTTTAAGCAACGCATTACCGACACCATCGCGTCCGATGAGCTTGCATTCATGCGGGGCATTCTTGAGCAATACCGTATTGAGCACGATGTGCCATCACTCGATATTGCTTCTGCGCTGGCGCAGATGGTTTTGGATGGTCAGCCTTTGCTGATTCCTGCCAATGAAAAGCCATTGCAGGCTTCGGCATTTGATCGTGAAGATAATGGCCGCAGCAAAAATCGCAAAGATCGCAAAAACCGCAAGCACAGCGAGACCCCATTCCGTGATCGTTCTAAATCACGGGCAAGCACACCGCCTGATGCCGATAAAGAACGCTATCGTATTGAGGTGGGGCATGATCATGGCGTGAAGCCGGGAAATATTGTGGGCGCAATTGCCAATGAAGCCGGGCTGGATGGCGCGCATATCGGCCAGATTGATATTCGTGATAATCACACCTTGGTCGATTTGCCGAAGGGCATGCCAAAAGAAATTTTCAGTGATTTAGCGAAGGCCCGTGTTTGTGGCCAGGCTCTGCGGATTTCGGTTATCGGCAAAGGTGGTGAGCGAGGCGCTGCCGCAGACAGTCGTCGTGTCTCATCGCCGCGTAACCAACGGACGGGCGCTAAACCCAGCAACAAAAAGCGTGCCGACAGCGGCAGTTTTGGTGGCAAGCACGCCAGTAAATCCAATGGTGGAAAACGGCGCGGTAAGCCAGCAGCGACATCGGCCGGCAAGCCCGGAGGTAAATCGAGGGGTAAGCCGGGCGCTAAGTTAGGCTTTAAAACCGGCGGTAAGCCCGGCGGCAAACCTGGCGGTAAACCCCATCGCAAGTCCGGTGCCAACTAGCACTGAATACGGAGTTCAGAATACCCCTTTTACCACGGGGTTCGGATGCCGTTTTTTTGTAATTCAGGCATGCCGGGTAAGTAGGGTATCGAGGTGGTTTGCAAAGGCCATACGATCGGCCTGATTGAGTGGCGGCGGCCCGCCGCTTTGAATGCCGCTGGCACGCATTGTATCCATGAAATCACGAATATTGAGGCGCGCCCTAATATTCTCTGCGGTATGAAGTTCGCCGCGCGGACTTAATGCCATACCGCCTTTTTCAATAACTTCTGCAGCCAGCGGAATGTCACCGGTAATTACCAGATCGCCCGCTTCTAAGCGTTTAACGATTTCATCGTCAGCCACATCGAAGCCGGAGCTTACCTGCAGGCTTTTAATGAAAGGGGAGCGTGGCGTATACACCGGCTGATTAGCTACCAGCGTCGTGTGTACTTTTTTGCGATCAGCGGCCTTAAAGAGAATCTCTTTAATTACCACCGGACACGCATCGGCATCGACCCATATCTTCATTGGCGGTAAGCGCTACGCAACCTTGCTGAGGATGCCCTGAGACTGCAGATATTCTTCATAGGTTCCCGGGTAGTCGGTGATGCCATCCGTGCTTAGCTCAATAACGCGGGTTGCCAGTGACGACACAAACTCCCGGTCATGACTTACAAAGATGAGTGTGCCCGGGTAGTTATCAAGCGCCAGGTTAAGTGCTTCGATAGATTCCATATCGAGGTGATTGGTCGGTTCGTCCATGATCAGTACATTAGGTTCAAGTAGACTGAGCTTACCGAACATCAGACGACCCTGTTCACCGCCGGAAACCACTTTCACCGACTTCTCGCTGTCGTCACGAGAGAACAGCATGCGCCCTAACGTGCCGCGCAGCAGTTGTTCATCCCCACCCTTTGGCTGCCACTGGGTCATCCAGTCAAACAGCGTCATGTCTTGGGCAAAGTCGTCCGCATGATCTTGTGCGAAATAACCAATATCGGCATTTTCTGCCCACTTCACTGCACCGTCATCAGGCTGAATATCTTTTGCCAGGCACCGGGCCAAGGTGGTTTTACCGATACCGCTTGGACCAATGATGGCGACACGAGAGCCGGCCTCAATGTTTAGGCTCAGCTTCTTGAACAATGGGCCCTCATCATAGCCCTTAGTTAGCTCGCCGACTTCCATGGCCAGTCGTCGCAGTTCCTTCTTCTGTTCAAAACGAATGTAAGGGCTGACGCGGCTCGACGGTTTAACGTCTTCCAGCACAATTTTTTCGAGTTGCTTTGCGCGCGAAGTGGCTTGACGGGCTTTCGATGCGTTGGCAGAGAACCGACTTACGAAAGCCTGTAGTTCGGCACGTTTGGCTTTCTTTTTAGCATTGTCAGATTGAATGCGCTCTTTGGCCTGTTCAGCCGCAGTCATGTACTCGTCATAGTTGCCGGGAAACATTCGCAGTTCACGGTAGTCCAGATCGGCCATGTGAGTGCACACACTGTTTAAAAAGTGACGATCATGCGAGATGATAATCATGGTCGATTTGCTTTGAACCAGAAAATCTTCGAGCCAGCGAATGGTGTTGATGTCGAGGTTATTGGTGGGTTCATCGAGCAACAAAATATCGGGGTCAGAGAACAGGGCTTGTGCCAGCAACACACGCAGTTTAAAACCCGGAGCGATTTCACTCATCAAACCGTAGTGTTCTTCAACCGGAATGCCAATGCCTTCAAGAAGTTCGCCGGCACTGGATTCAGCGGTATAACCGTCCATCTCGGCAAACTCAATTTCCAGTTCAGCAACTTTCATGCCGTCTTCATCGCTCATGTCAGTCAGCGAATAAATTCGGTCTCGCTCCTGCATCACAGGCCAGAGCTGCTCGTAACCCATGAGTACCACATCGATAACGCGAACGTCTTCGTAGGCAAACTGATTTTGCCGCAATATGCCGAGCCGCACGTTAGGCTCAACCGATACATTGCCCGTGGTGGGTTCCAATTCGCCCGACAGAATTTTCATAAAGGTTGATTTGCCGGAGCCGTTAGCACCAATAAGGCCGTAACGGTTGCCGTTACCAAAGCCCATCGAGACGTTCTCAAAGAGGGGTTTGGCGCCAAACTGAATGGCCAGGTTTGAAGCTGTAATCACTGTTTTATACCGTGTCAATAAATGCCCGCCGTAGCCCATTTAAACCGGCTGTCGACTGGTGCTAAGAATATGTTTGTACGAGAAAAATAGGGATGCTTCCCGTTGCGGAGCGCATCATAGCAGAAATGACCAGAGCCGGGGTATGGCTGATGTGCATTGGCCGAACTGGCCTTGCGGTGTTCCGGCCGCCTCTATTGTTCGGGCAACGGACCGCCTGCTGTCAGGCGGCTTTCGCAGCTGCAGCAGCATCTTCCGCTGCTTTAGCGTTTAGGGTTATGGCAACCAACATCACAATAATGCCAAGCACCAGAAGGCCGGTGAACGCCGCCTGATAGCCGACAATGTCGCCGCCATACGACGCGGCTACCGCGCCCACTGCTGACGCACCAAAGATGCGGCCCATGGATGAGGTTACGCTTATAACGCCTTGCGCGCTGGCGCGGTCACTCGCGCCGCTTTCGGCCAGCATGATGAACCGCAGAGGCGCCCCCACCAGACCTGCGGAGCCGATACCGGCCAGAATGCTGACAATAATGAAGCTGGTCATGGTCAAGTCGGTAAAGGCATAAACCGCAAGTGATATCAGCATGAGTATTTGGCAGACCACTAGAATCAGCCGCGTGCCGGTTATATTGATAAGTTTGCCAGCGACAGGGGCCATTATTGTTGCGGCAATGACGCCGGGCAATAGCAGTAAAGCCGAGTTAGCGGGTGATACGTCGAGCGAGACAACCAGCAGCGCCGGTATAAAGATGCTGCCAGCTTGTATGGCACTCACACCAATGGAAATGAGGCAGCTCTTGCGCACCTGAGCCGAGTTGAACAAAGTGGGCATAACAATGGGGTCGTGCGCGCGCTTTTCGACCTGCCAGAAAATAGCCGTTACCAGCACTAGCAGAATCATGCCGCCGCTGACAGGCAAGCTTAGCAAGCTTTGCAGCGGCGCTGTGCTGTCCACATTGCTTACGGCCAGCATCAATGCGCTGAGACCGAGCATTAGCAGTATGGTGCCTTTAATATCAAACGGCGCAGGTTCTCTGCCGCTGTGGCCCGGCAGCATTTTCACGGCGCCGATTATGAGTACGAACGCAATGGGTAGATTAATAGCAAACAGCCACTGCCACGAAAATCGCAGGAAGATGCCGCCAAGAATAGGGCCGATGAGGAACGCAATGCCCCACACCGCGCCGAGAATGCCAAGTGCCGGTCCGCGTTCTTTAGGGGGCAGTCTAGCGCCAATTACGGAGGCTGCCGCCGGAAACACGCCGCCTGCGCCGAAGCCCTGCATGGCGCGGCCGAAATTGAGCATCCACGCAGACTCAGCCAATACGATCTGCAGAGAGCCTGTCGCAAACAGTGAAATACTGATGATGTAAATAAGCCGTGGACCTACTCGATCAGCAAACTTGGCGAGCAACAGTGCGCCAAGCCTCTGCAACAGGGTATAGGAGTTAATCAGTCCGGCCAGTTCTCGTTGCTGCATACCAAACTCTGCCTGAATTACCGGCAGAGCAGGGCCGATAATGGCAAGATCGAGCGCGCCCATCAGAGTGCCGGTAAACAGCAGGGCGAGAAGAAGTTTGGTGCTTTTGGGTTCAGTCATAGTGTTTATATTAGGCTCAGAACTTGCCGCCAACAGTTTTTTATCGGGCTTGGGTCACTAGCCGGTGCGTCAATCAATTAATCAACAGTTCGTCGCAGCAGGTTGCTTGGATGTTGTCGCCAATTTAAAGTCCTCGTCACAGCGGCCAGTAATCGACGTTCATCATCGCCGAACCCACTCTTTAAGCGATTCTCTGTGCTTGCCTTTGGCTCATAAAAAAGCCCCTCTTATGTAGGGGCCATTTTATGGGTTGGTGGGGGCGGCGGGAATTGAACCCGCGTCCGCAAATCTTTTGCGTGCGGTCGCGTTTAGTAATTAACTATATAGTTTGGATCTTATTGTTTTGGATGAAAATGAAGTACATTCAATGCACA
>JAQWPD010000001.1 GCA_029245525.1 Gammaproteobacteria bacterium
GCAACACTAAACTCGCGCTTCATTCGGTCGACAATAATATCCAGATGCAACTCACCCATGCCAGAAATAATGGTCTGGCCCGACTCTTCATCAGTCTTGACCCGAAACGAGGGATCTTCTTTGGCTAATTTTTGCAATGCGACAGCCATTTTGTCCTGGTCCGCTTTCGTTTTTGGCTCCGCGGCCACAGAGATCACCGGATCAGGAAAGTCCATTTTCTCTAAGGTGATCACGCTCCCGGGCTGAACCACGGTGTCACCGGTCGTTACTTCCCTCAGGCCAACTGCTGCTGCAATGTCACCGGCAAAGACCTCCTTGATTTCTTCACGATCGTTAGAGTGCATCTGCAACAAACGACCTACCCGCTCTTTCTTGTCCTTTATCGGGTTGTACACCTGATCGCCAGACTTCAGCACACCGGAATAAACCCTGAAGAACGTGAGACTGCCCACAAAGGAGTCAGAGGCTATCTTGAATGCCAATGCTGCAAATGGCTCTTTATCGCTGGCATGGCGAACGCCCTCGGCACCATTGGCAAGCAACCCAGTAATCGGCGGCACATCCAGAGGCGACGGCAAATAATCGACGATTGCGTCCAGCACACTCTGCACGCCCTTATTCTTAAACGCCGTGCCGCACGTTGCTATAACAATTTGGTTTGCCAGAACACGCTTACGAAGGCCAGCTTGTATATCGATTGCAGATAATTCGCCATGCTCAAAGTACCTCTCCATGAGATCATCATCTGCCTCTGCTGCGGCCTCAATCATCTTCTCACGCCAGTTCTGCGCTTCGTCCGCCAACTCATCGGGAATATCCGCGTACTCGAAAGCCGTTCCCATATTCTCATCAGACCAATAAACAGCCTGCATACGGACTAAATCGATAACACCTTGAAAATGCTCCTCAGCACCAATAGGTATCTGGATAGGCACTGGGACTGCACCTAAACGACTGCGAATTTGCTCAATAACCCGAAGAAAATTCGCGCCAGTGCGATCCATTTTGTTAACGAAGACCATCCGCGGGACACGGTACTTATCGGCCTGGCGCCACACCGTCTCGGATTGAGGCTCCACTCCACCAACGGCACAAAATACGGCGACGGCACTATCGAGCACGCGCAAGGAACGCTCGACTTCAATCGTAAAGTCGACATGTCCGGGGGTATCAATTATGTTGATTCGATGTTGCGAAAACTGAGATGCCATCCCAGACCAGAAGCAGGTAGTGGCAGCCGAGGTAATAGTAATCCCTCGCTCCTGCTCTTGCTCCATCCAGTCCATGACCGCGGCGCCGTCATGGACCTCGCCTATCTTATGAGAGACACCGGTGTAAAAAAGGATACGCTCAGTGGTCGTCGTCTTACCTGCATCGATGTGAGCCATGATGCCAATATTACGATAACGCTCAATTGGGGTAGTGCGTGCCACAACTCAACCTCGTTAAAGATCGCGCCGGAGCGCGCACGGCGTTTACCAGCGGTAGTGCGAGAATGCTTTGTTCGCTTCAGCCATGCGATGCGTATCTTCACGTTTTTTAACCGCTGTACCACGATTGTCAACAGCATCCATTAGCTCGCTAGCAAGCCGCTGTGCCATGGTTTTTTCACTGCGGGCACGTGAAGCATCAATTACCCAGCGCATCGCCAAAGTTTCACGACGCTGTGGGCGCACTTCAACAGGCACCTGATAAGTCGCACCACCAACGCGGCGTGACTTTACCTCAACCGAAGGCTTCACATTATCCAGCGCCGTTCCAAGATTCTCTACTGCCTGCTCTTCTGAGTAGGCGCCTTTAGAGGCCATCTGCTCAATCGCATCATAGACAATTTTTTCAGCTATAGATTTTTTACCGCCCTTCATCAACATATTGATGAATTTGGCAAGCCGCTGACTTCCATGCTTTGGATCTGGCAGGAGGATACGCTTTGGAGCTTGGGTTCTTCTGGACATTTTAAGCCTCTATTCCGTCTTTCGTATGACGCGATTAATTCTTAGGACGCTTAGCGCCATACTTGCTGCGACCCTGGCGACGCTCTTTAACTCCAGAACAATCAAGGGTACCGCGCACCGTATGATAACGGACACCCGGTAAATCTTTAACACGACCACCACGAATAAGAACAACCGAATGCTCCTGTAGGTTATGCCCTTCACCACCAATATAACTGGTTACTTCGAAGCCGTTAGTCAAACGAACACGAGCGACTTTACGCAGCGCCGAGTTTGGTTTTTTTGGTGTGGTTGTATAAACCCTAGTGCACACGCCGCGCTTTTGCGGCCCCGCCTGAAGCGCCGGCACGTTAGATTTAACAATTTTGCTCTTACGCTGACCGCGAACTAGCTGATTAACTGTTGCCATAACTAACAAATCTCTTAAGCTCGGAAGCATCTCCCGAGCGATAATTTAACGTATTGAAACCCGAAGAAAGCGCACTAACTAGGCACTTCGTCAGGCCAACCTGGTAGACGGCATAAACCCGTCTTCAGCAGAGTGCCGCTCAATTTGCAGCCCCTTAGTCAAAGGGGCGCAAATTGTAGGTAGGCACTCCCAGCCTGTCAAGCAAAGCCTGCAGGCTTATACAGCTGTTCCCTCATTTTGAGAAGCCTCGGGTTGCTCTACAGCCGCCTCAACTTCTTTCTGCGTCGCCTTTTCCAAGCCCTGCAACTCTGCCGCCAACACCTGAGCACGATCGCGATTCTTACGCTGCTCCGAGTGATAGGCATAGCCCGTACCGGCTGGAATCAGGCGGCCAACAATCACATTCTCTTTCAAACCGCGCAATTCATCGCTCAAGCCCTTCACAGCAGCCTCGGTAAGAACCCGGGTCGTTTCCTGGAAAGATGCCGCCGAAATAAATGACTCGGTAGCCAACGATGCTTTGGTAATACCAAGCAATAGCGGCCCCAGCTCAGCCGGCTCCTTGCCCTCACGCACTGCGATTTCATTAGTTTCAAGCAACCGCGCACGGTCAATTTGTTCACCGCGAAGCAGCGCTGTTTCGCCGGCATTAGTGACCTCAATCTTACGCAGCATCTGGCGAATTATTACCTCGATGTGCTTATCGTTGATTTTTACGCCCTGCAGACGGTAAACATCCTGAATCTCACGAACCACATAATCAGCCAGCGGCTCAACACCCTTCAGGCGAAGAATGTCATGCGGATTAGGCTCACCATCGGCCACTTCTTCACCACGCTCAACCTGCTCGCCTTCGAACACAGTAAGATGGCGCCACTTTGGTATAAGGCTCTCGTAGCTTTCCCCCGTTTCGTCGGTAATAACCAAACGGCGCTTGCCCTTAGTTTCCTTACCAAAGCTGACGGTACCGCTATGCTCTGCAAGAATTGCTGGCTCTTTGGGCTTACGAGCTTCAAACAGATCGGCAACACGAGGCAGACCACCGGTAATATCACGAGTCTTTGAGCTTGCCTGAGGAATACGAGCAATAACGTCACCAACTTCGACTTTATCACCGTTCTTCATGTTCACAACCGCGCCCGGCGGCAATGCATATACAGCAGGGATTTCAGTATTAGGGAAGCAGATTTCCTTCGCAGACTTCGCCTTGCTGTCAACCAACTTGGCGATCGGACGAAGGTCTTTACCTGAACCCCCACGCTCTTTCGGATCCAATACCACAGTACTCGACAAACCCGTGATCTCATCGTTCTGATCCGCCACAGTTATATTGTCGATGAAGTCTTCAAAACGCAGATAACCGTCAACTTCCGAAACAACCGGGTGGGTATGTGGATCCCAAGTTGCCACAACCGCACCCTGGTTAACCGCATCCCCGTCATTAATCGATAAAACAGCCCCATACGGAATTTTGTAGCTCTCTCGCTCACGACCGTGCTCATCAATCACACCAATTTCGCCCGAACGACTCACAGCAACAAGGTTGCTCTTCTTATTCAGCACAGTCTTCACGTTATGAAGCTTGATTGTACCGCCGAGCTTAACTTCGACGCTATTGACGGCAGCAGCACGGGATGCCGCACCACCGATATGGAAAGTACGCATCGTCAACTGGGTACCGGGTTCGCCGATAGACTGAGCCGCGATCACACCAACCGCCTCGCCAATATTAATTAAGTGCCCGCGGGCAAGATCACGGCCATAGCACATCGAACATACGCCATGACGAGTTTCACAGGTAATGGCCGACCGCACCTTCACCTGATCGATACCATGTTCCTCCATGGTGTCGGACATTGCCTCATCCATAAACGTACCGGCAGGCAGCAATACCTCATCGGTACCTGCTTTCATGATTGGG
>JAQWPD010000015.1 GCA_029245525.1 Gammaproteobacteria bacterium
TCTTAGTTTCTTCGACCTCAGCACCAAGCTCTTCGAACATATGCACAACCTTGCTGTACTCAATATTCATTGAGATAGGATGCGCAAAAAGGGCGTCGAGGGTTTTCTGGGATTTGTGATGCAAACTCATTTGTCGCTCCAGTTAATTTTTTTACAAAGAATACCCAAACAATATGTAGCCATTTCATACTGGAAAAACCACCTATCAATGTGTTGGCTGCAGGTCTATTCGCTCTTCGAGGAAAGCATCAAAGCCTTCACTAACACCGGCCTGACTCAACATCTTGATAGTTTTCTGTGTCGTCACGTAATCGGCTTTCATTTCATCGGTCGTTGCCGGATGTGCCTTCATCATTTTACGCACCATAGTTGCTGGGCCCATAGGCGCCTCTGCGTAAGCGGATAATTTCCAGCTGTCGCCTTCCTTCACAAATACAGCCATAAGACGATCCCAACCATGCATTGCCGGCATTCCAACCAGCTTAATATCATAATCAAGCCGGTAGGTTGCTACGGCAACATTCGGGGCCACATACTTTGCCCTGACTTTCGAATACTTATTATCGATACCATCAAGAATCTTCCTGCCGGGGCGGGGGTTGAAATAGCCATCAAGACGGCTCTGCCCATACAACGGGAAGGGCACCTCCTCTGCCATATAGATAGGATTGCCATCCCCAGACCACATACTCTTTACCGTCCGGTAATCTTGATTGTTGTATGCCGACTCATAGTCGGAGAGAAACGCTGTAATCTCTGCAGCAAGAGCAATATCGTCATCGCTAATGACGTTCTTCTTTTTCGCATCAAAATGAAAGTCTGCAAAAACCACTGATGGCAATAATGCAACAACACATAACAATAGCTGGCGTATTGATTTCGGCATAACAATCTCCTTATTCAGTCCGTCCTTCGAGTATATAGGGACTCTTCTCTGGCCACCGAATCTCGGCGAATAAAAAAGCCCGCTGACCATTGCTGAGTCAGCGAGCTTCTTATGCTAATTAACCAACGCTCAACCGTTCCTGTTAAACACCGGCTATTGCTTTTGCGGCGGTCGGCCCAACTGGTCTATTGCTTTATTCATAGCAAAACCAGCAGCCTTCTGGCAGTCAAAAAAAGAGTGGCCAATTGAGGCACCCTTCGCTACAAAATTACACAGTCCTGTATTTAGGAATCACCGATCTCACTCGTTGCCTGGGGTATTTCATCTCCTATGCCTCGCGGATAGTACCAGCCTGAGTTCTTTTCATTCTCACGGCACTCGCAAGCATGAATGAAAACCCGACCGCCGGTGACTTCATCCAACATCCCTTGAACATGATCAGCGACATATTTTGCTGTCGCCTCCATACTCACGTTAGGCAATACACGTAACTGAATAATGCCCCGCTCATCCAGCTCCTTAAATAATTCAAGCTCATGGTCATCAGCATTGATAAGGCAAGTGTGATCAAACGTATAATCAAGCCAAGCTTTTACACCTTTAAGCCCACTAAAATCCATTACAAAATGAGTTCGGGGATCGACCTCATCGGCGCCGAATACAAAATAGAATGAACGAGAATAACCGTGGAGATACTGGCAGTGTCCATCATGGGATGGCTGGCGGTGAGCGCAGCTGAAACCGACGAACCGTTTTGTACTTTTAAACACTAGGACTGCCTCAATAAAGTTATCGCAGGATATTGTAGAGAATTTCTGGCAAGAATGTAGGTGCGGGGAGTCTCACCGCGCTAAGGGCGCTGCCAAGCAAGCCCATAGTTAATGTAAGCGGCATAAAATGGTGCGAATTCTGGCGGTAAAGCCGTCACGGATGCGCGGGTGTGCTGCTCTGCAAACCCATTTTTTTGCTCGCCTCACTATAATAATTATCGGTGCCGATGCACTGGCTGGACAGCGACAGCGTTTTTTTCAAAACTTTGCGCCATACTAAAACCATAAAAAAAACCAGTCAGCGGTGTTTTATTGATACATCCGCATAATAAAAAAACATGGCGTAAAAAACGCGGTTTGTTGACGAGACGGCTACTGGCTTTGGCTAGCTTAACTGACCAGGCGAAGCACCTAGGAGGTGCGAAACAAAATTTACACTCCATCATCGCTCATCTTATTGATTGTATCGTGAGCGCTGAGGCGTTTAGAATTGATCAGGCATAATTTGTAGAATCAATAACCGAGAGTCTTATAATAATGCTCACCGAATTTATTATTGCCTTTTTTCTTCTTGGCTCAGTGGCAGGCCTAACAGTTGGTTTAGCCGGAATAGGAAGTACTGCACTGATACTACCGACTCTGGTTCTTTTATTCCCGCATTACATGCCTTCAGGCCTCTCAATAAAAATGGCAGTAGCTACCACGCTCGCCTGTACAAGCGTTTCTGTTAGTTATGCCGCTGTGATACACATCAAAAAGCGCAGCGTTGATTTTTCTTTATGCCTGAAAATGGTTGGCATTTATGCGGTAACCGCTTTGATCGGTGCTTATACCGTTCATTTTCTTCCCGCTAAAACAATAGAAATCATGTTAGGCATTGTCTTGATCCTTGTGGGCGCTAAAACAGTTCTAATGAAACAAGCATATGAAGTCACTGAGAAAAATTTAAACACAAAGTCCTTTATTGTGGTGACTGCGTTTGCGGGCCTGAGTAATAGCATCTGCGGAATTGGCACAGGCAATATAGCCATCCCGTATTTGTCACGCTACTTTTCGGTCAAAAAGTCTACGGGAACATCCATCGTTAGTACCGTTGTTGCTTGCGTCTTCGGGACCATCGCATACATCTATTATGGCTGGGATTTGAGCGGCCTGCCGAAATACTCACTGGGTTATGTTTATACCCCATTATTTATTGTTATCTCTATCGGAATGGTTATTGGGACACCTATTGGTTATAAGCTTTCAGAGCGTCTTGACCCTAAATGGATAAAACGCTTGCTAGCAATGTTAGTGTCGGCCGCCGGCGTTTTTGCATTAGTAAAAGGCATACTTCTGACAGCACCATAAGCTCCAGGCTAACTGTCCTGCAGCTCAATACGCCAGCCCCATTAGTATTTGAGTATTTGCGCTGATATCACTTGAAGTGCTAGCCTTGCTCGCTCAATCTTTTTTATTCCTCGCATCTGTCCCTGCTCCACACAGCAGCGAGCGCCTAAAAGAGTTTGAAATAGCCGCTGTTTCCGACTCGGCTCTAACGATCAATTAATACACCCATGGGGGCAATCAAATGTTTCGTCCAATTCACTCACGTATGTGGGTTCTGCTGGCCTGCATCACTGCCGCAACATTCCCAGTTTTCGCAGAGGACATAGTAATGATAGAAGATGGTAACCAAGTTTCAATAATGTATTCACTCACCGTTGATGGTGACGTTATCGACAGTAATGCCGGTGGTGAACCACTGGTTTACGTTCAAAGCGCGGGACAAATTCTTCCCGCCCTAGAAGCAGAACTCGCAGGCCTGAAGGTGGGCGACAAAAAAAGTGTAGAGCTGGCAGCTGCTGATGGCTATGGTGAAACAACCGAAGAGGCCTTTATGGAAGTGCCTATCGACCAGATTCCGGAAGAGGCTCGTACAGTTGGCGGGCAACTGCAGTCACCGGATTATCCGGGCCCGATTCGTGTGGTCGAAGTTAAAGAAGACGTTGTTGTATTGGATTTCAATCATCCACTCGCCGGCAAAGACCTCGCCTTCGAAGTTGAAATTGTTGCTATCGAAGAAGCGCCTGCGGCACCCGCTGAACCTGCGGCATCTGCCGAATAAACCGGGGCTGACCCTGGTTTTAAAAAAGGGCCGGACCATTTGGTCCGGCTTTTTTTATGCGCAGATGGATTTAGTGCGGCAGTTGGGCTTGAGAAAACTCGTTATTCGCCTGTGTTACCGGCAGGCAAAGGCCCGTGCCTGAGCGCCGACCGATGCAGCTGCAACGGTGCGAAATACAGGGGCTTGAATATCCGACTGAACACCTTGGAACTGAAAATACCGGAGCAATACGTGCTAATCATCATCTCGCTCAAGACCGAGGGGCTGGCTCTATAAGCTGCTTTGCGCCGGGATAACCAAAGTCTCGCCATACCTTGATTTTGTTATCAACGATGAGAAAGTAGCCCGCAACCCGAAACCGCATTCTGGGCACCTTGCTATCAACGTATGGATAAAAATCATCAATCCGGTCATTAATGACCAATTGGCCGATAGCAAAAGAGCGAAGAACCTGCCAATCAACTTTTTCGAGACCGGCAAACATAGCACCATTGCGCTGCTTGTAGTCCTCAATCCCCACCACCTCAGGCTGGCCTTCCGATATCTGATAGATAATATCGTCATGCATGTAATCCGCCAGGACATTTACGTCGCGAGTCGAGTAGTCGCGCATAAAGTTATTTACCAACAGTTCATTCGACTGCTCTAGCTCAATCTGTTGCTCGGGCGATAAAAAAACGCGCTTGCCACCACGGTGCCCGCCAGCTATCGCTGCCTGCGAAAAAATACCGGCGGTAGCCAATAAACTGCCGGCGGTTAACAACTCACGCCGGTTAATAAAACTCTGCGCCATCGGATCAATATCAAAGGAGCTCTTCATAACTTACCTCTCAATATGTTGTTTAATAACTGCGTTGTAGGCTAGATGCCAAGGCTCAGCCCTGGTCTAACTGCGGGGCCACAAAGCGCTCAAACTCAGGTTCATAGGCGAACTGACGCATATCACGAATATGATCGACATAGAGCTTGCCATCCAGATGGTCAAACTCGTGCTGGAAGACCGTGGCAAGAAAACCCGTCAATTCAATGGTCTGAGAGACCGCTTCGGCATCAAGATAGTTCACCAGAATATGCTGTGGCCGCTCAACAAATCCCCGCATCCCAGGCACCGACAAGCAACCCTCCCAGTACCCTGCCGTATCCGAGCTCAAAACCTTAACCTGTGGATTCACGAATACCGTCAGCGGCATTGCCTCAAGTTCACCATAGCGAGTAGGACCCGCTTCGATCTCGATAATTGCCACCCGCAATGAAACACCAATTTGTGGTGCCGCCAATCCAATACCACCCTGCTCAACCAGCGTCTCTCTCAGATCCTGAATAAGGTTGGCAAACTCCAATGTGCGAAAATCATCAGGCGCAACTTGGTCTGCCACCTTACGCAGCACCGGATGGCCTAATCGTAAAACTTCCTTTACCGACATATTGGTATTACCTTCACTTAAAACGCAGCATGATCAAAATGGTTTGAGTTTTTGAGCTTTATTATAAAACGCTGGGTCGCCGCCTATTCCCTGCTCTGAGCATCTGGAGTAGGTAATTTGAAGCCGTAAAATCCTCTAAAATAATGACACAATTCCTTCGGCGAACACTAGGCTTATCACCAGACCCGATGCCTTACCCAACTGTGCCGGCAAGGATTGGTAAAGCATGCCCATCTTAAATACAAGCTCAGCGCTATTCTGCTTAGCCCTGAATGAGTTTTAACAGCGCCACTTGCCAATGCCTATGGCACACGGTGCGATTTCAAATTAGTATTAACCCATGTACATAAACTTCTGGTATCCCGTAGCGCGCAGCGATGAGGTCACAAGCGAAGCACCATCTCGTATGCGCATACTCAGCCATGACTTCGTTGCTTATCGCGACTCTGCTGGTGCGGCACACGTGCTTGCCGATACCTGTATCCACCGAGGCGCGGCGCTCGGTGAAGGCAAGATTATTGATGACTGCGTGCAGTGCCCTTATCACGGCTGGCGTTACAACAGCGCGGGAGAGTGCGTGCTTATCCCTGCCCTGC
>JAQWPD010000010.1 GCA_029245525.1 Gammaproteobacteria bacterium
TCGTTCCAGCAAGGCGGCCGTTAATCAGGTGATGAAGTCAATGTCGATTGATCTGGCGAAGCGTGGCATTCTCGCCATCGGCATGCACCCGGGCTGGGCCAAAACCGACATGGGCGGACCTGCTGCAGAGATTGACGCCGCCGAGGCTGTGGCGGGTGTGCGGCGGCAGATCGCCGCGCTTGATGCCGAAAAACTGGGCGATTTGCTGGCGTATGACGGCAATATTCTACCTTATTAATTACTTTAGATATTATAAATAAACTATTGTTTTATAGATAAAATGAAATTTATTGAAACGGTGCTTAACGGCCTGCGCCGCACAGAGCAGTGCATCTGTGCGCTGGCGTTTGCCACGCTGGTTACCGTGCTGTTTACCGACGTGCTGGCGCGGGAAATCACCGGTTCGGGGCTTCACTGGGCTACGGAGGCGGGCTTGTTTGCCAATGTGCTGCTGGTGATGGCGGGCTTTGGCCTTGCTGGCGCGGGGGATACCCATTTGCGGCCGCGGTTTGCGGATGGGTGGCTGCCCTCTGCTTGGCAGCCGCTGTTGCAGCAGGTGGGTTATCTGCTGACGGCTGTGTTTTGCGGCGTGCTGTGCGCCTCCACATTCTCAATGGTCTTGACCACGGCCGGTCTGGAGGATCGCTCTGTTCAGCTAGGCTGGCCGCTCTGGGCAGTTCAAGCGATATTGCCTCTCGCGTTCGGATCCGCCACCGTTCGCTATATCTGCTTTGGTATTTGGCCAGCATTGGTTCCGCTGCGGTTGCCCGAGGGGGTCACCACCGGATGACCGCGTTGCTTATCGTGTTGCTCGCTTTGGTGCTGTTGCTGCTGCGTCAAAGTCTCTTCGTGATACTGGGCTCGGTTACGGCCGCTGCTTACTTTTCGGTGGGCGAGGCGGGGTTCAGCAATCTGGTGCTCGATAGTTGGGGTGCATTGAACCGTGAAGTTTTGCTCGCTATTCCTTTGTACATTCTTGCCGGCAACATTATGGCGCACGGTGCCATGGCTGGGCGGCTGGTCGGGTTGATGGAAGCGGCAACGGGCCACCTGCGTGGTGGTTTGGGCATAGCAACAGTGCTTTCCTGCGCTGCTTTTGCGGCGGTTACCGGTTCGGGCACCGTCACCTTGCTGGCTGTGGGTGCGGTGATGTATCCCGCCCTTCTAAAAGCAGGGTATCCGAAGGCGTTGGCGCTGGGCTTGCTGTGTGCTGCCGGCACTCTCGGTATTGTTATACCTCCCAGTATCCCGTTAATTCTTTACGGTGTGATGACCCAGACCTCGATTGCCGATTTATTCATTGCCGGCATTGGCCCTGCGCTGCTGCTTACCGGTCTGATGTTGGTCTATGTGCGTGCGGCCGGGCATCGTTTGCCGGTGCAGCCATTCGATGCTCCCTCGTTAAGGGCGGGGCTGCGCAGCGGGGCACTGGGCCTGTTAATGCCGGTGATTATTCTCGGTGGTATTTACACGGGGTACTTTACGCCGACCGAGTCAGCCGCCGTGGCAGTGGTTTATGCCTTGTTGGTGGAGCTGTGCGTGTATCGTGAGATGACTTTCAAAGGGCTGCTCGATACGGTGAGCGAAACAGGGGCGCTGCTCGGCGGCTTGTTCCCGGTGCTGCTCATGGCGGTGAGTTTCACCGTATTTTTGACCTATCAGCAGGTGCCGGAGCAGGTTGTGGGCTTTTTGGCAGGGCTTATCTCGAGCGAGGCGGGTTTTCTGATTGCCACCAATCTGCTGTTGTTACTGGTTGGCTGTGTCATGGATATCGGCTCCGCTATCCTCATTCTGGCGCCTATTCTGCAACCGGTTGCGGCGTCGCACGGTATTGATCCGGTGCACTTTGGTGTGATGATGGTGGTCAACCTTGAGATCGGTTATCTGACACCCCCTTTGGGGCTCAATATTATTGTCGCTATGGGCGCATTCAGAGAAGATTTTTGGACCGTTTGCAAAGCAATGCTGCCGTTTGTATTGCTCATGCTGGCTGGGCTACTGGTTATTGCCTGGTGGCCAGCGCTCAGTCTTTTTTTGTTGGGCTAGCGCGTGGCTGGCCCTGCAGTTTAGCCGCAGCAGAGCACGGGTCGGATGTGCCGCGGCTTTTTTTGATCACTGCAGCCCCACAGCCAATAAGAATGGTTACAATACGCGCCCTTCATCAATATCTTCCTACTCGGAGCAGACCATGACAATTTCAGTCGGCGAAAAAATGCCATCAGGCACATTAACCACCATGACAGCAGATGGCCCAAAGCCGGTTTCCACCGACGAGCTGTTTGCCGGCAAAAAAGTGGTGTTGTTTTCTGTGCCGGGAGCGTTCACGCCGACCTGCTCTATGAAGCATCTTCCTGGCTTTGTGACGCAGGCTGAGACACTGAAGGCGCAGGGCGTCGATACTATTATTTGTACGGCTGTAAACGATGTGTTTGTAATGGATGCCTGGGGCAAAAGCGCCAATGCGGATGATAAAGTAGTCATGGCGGCTGATGGCAATGGCGATTACGTACTTAGCTTAGGTCTGGAGCTGGATGCCCGCGGTTTTGGCATGGGCAAACGCGGTCAGCGCTTCTCGATTGTTGTGGATAACGGGGTGGCCACTCATGTCAATATTGAGGGTCCCGGCGAGTTTACCGTGAGTAACGCTGAAACTGCAGTGAACCAGACGGCATAACTGGCGTTACCAATCTATAGGGGAGAATAGACATTGGACAGCTTATTTCAATTGCAAGGCGGCACTGGGCACCAAATAATGGTGATTATTCATGTGCTGCTGTTCGTTTACTGGCTGGGTGGCGATTTGGGTGTGTTTTATGCCAGCAAGTTTGTGGTGAAGCCCGATATTTCACCGGAATCACGCGCTATTTCAGCAAAGATTATGCTCGATCTGGATCAGATTCCGCGTATTTGCATGACTCTGATGCTCACCGTCGGCGGTATTCTTACTGCCTTTATCGGTGTGCCGCATGAGTGGTATCAGTGGATAGGCATTCTTTCATTGGGGCCCGTGTGGCTTTTTTGCGTGATGTACCTGCACTTTCGCCATGGCTCAAAGGTGTATCCCCTGGTGGCTAAGTTCGACATGTTGATTCGTTATGCCGTGGTTATAGGCATTCCGATTTCAGTATGGTTGCATTGGGACAGCAATGACCTTAATGAGTACCGCTGGGTTGCGGCCAAGCTCATAATTTTTGCATTCCTGGTGTTCTGCGGAATTATGGTTCGCGGCAAAATCGGCCCGTTTTTCTCCGTGCTGATGAAGTGTCGCGCAGGTGAAGTCCCGACCGACGAAGAGAATGCAGCGCAGCGCAAAAGCTTGTCGCAGGTGCGGGTGTGGGTGTTTATGATCTGGGCCGGTGTGTTCCTCGAAGGCTTTATTGGTATCGTTAATCGCAGTGGTATTGTCTACAGCTAGAGCATTAGCGCTATTGCAGAGCTACAAGAAAGGCCGCTAACGTGGAACACGATAGCGGCCTTTTTCTTATTCTCGATTTGGCTTCAGAGTTTCTGTTCGAGCTCAGGAATAATCTCGAACAGATCGCCCACTAAACCAATGTCGGCAATTTCAAAGATGGCTGCTTCAGGGTCATTGTTAATGGCCACAATCGTGCCCGCGTCTTTAATGCCGGTTAAATGCTGAATGGCACCAGAGATACCAAAAGCCATGTACAGATCCGGTGCAATGATTTTGCCGGTCTGACCCACCTGCATATCATTGGAGACATAGCCCGCATCGACGGCAGCGCGTGACGCACCAACCCCAGCGCCAAGCTTGTCTGCCAGCTTGTAGACGATATCGAAGTTCTCTTTGCTGCCGACACCGCGACCGCCTGAAATAACCAGTTTCGCGGTTTGCAAGTCTGGGCGTTCGGCAGCTTCAGACTGCAGCTCGACGTAGCGCGTGTGCGACGGCAGGGCGGCTGTTGAGCTAATGGCTTCGATGTGAGCGCTATTGCCGGTAGGCCCCGCTTTGTAGGAAGCGGTGCGGACTGTGGCAACGACTTTTGTGCCTTCTGCCACTTCTGCATTTAGGATCGCGTTTCCAGCGTACACGGGGCGCTTGAATGAGCGTGGACCCGTCACCTCCATGATATCGCTGACCTGCTCGACATCAAGCAAAGCGGCGACCGCAGGCATTAAGTCTTTGCCAAAGGTCGTCGATGGGCCAAAGACGTAATCGTACGCGGCTGCAATCTCAGCAATCTGGGGTGCCAGCACAGCCGCTAACGGCACTGCATTTTCGTTACGATCGGCAACCAGCACCTTGGCGACTCCTGCAATCTCGGCAGCTTGTTGGGCGATGGCATCACAGCCGCTGCCCAGCACCAACACATGCAGTTCGGTGTTGTCGATACCAGCCGCACAATTGATTGTTTTTGCGGTGGCACTGTTGAGCTGGCTACCATCATGCTCTGCAATTATTAATACATGGCTCATGTCAGCTCCTTACACCAGATCTTTTTCTTTTAGGGCAGCAAGCAAAGCGTCGACATCATTTACCATGATGCCTTTAGCGCGGCTAGCCGGTGTTTCCCAGTTTCCAGCGGTTACCTTGCTGCTAAGTTCAACACCGAAGTCTGCAATGGCCACACTCTCAAGTTGCTTCTTTTTGGCCTTCATGATGTCTGGCAGTTTGACATAGCGGGGTTCATTCAGACGCAGGTCGGTTGTGATAACGGCAGGCAGATCGACTTCGATCACTTCCAGGCCGGCATCAACTTCGCGAGTGACTTTGGCGACGTTGCCAGAAAGTTCCAGCTTTGATGCGAACGTAGCCTGGGGGCGACCCCATAGAGTGGCCAGCATCTGACCGGTCTGATTGCAGTCATCGTCAATGGCCTGCTTACCCAGAACGATTAGATCCGGGGCTTCTTTTTCGGCGCACTTTAGCAGCACTTTGGCGGCTGTCAGTGATGAGATGTCTTCATTGCATTCGATGAGTACGGCGCGGTCTGCACCCATGGCCAAGCCGGTGCGCAACTGCTGTTGGATGTCGGCGGGCCCAATGCTTACCACAACAACGTCTTCTGCTTCACCGCGTTCCTTAATTCGCAGTGCTTCTTCAAGTGCAATTTCATCAAATGGGTTGATGCTCATTTTTACACCGTCAGTCACGACGCCGGAACCGTCTGGTTTTACCCGAATGCGCACGTTGTAATCTACAACGCGTTTCAGGCATACCATAATTGTTTTCATGCCAAACCCCTTTGGGAATCTGTGTCGCCTTAGCGACGATGGTTCAGGCTCTGAGTGCAGGGCCGGAAAGTGCCGTATTGTGGTGCTGTTGTCGCCGACTTACAAGCGTTCGACATTATTTCGCTGGCGTCACCAGCGAACAGTATCCGGGGTTCGTGCCAGCCAATGGTCCAACCTCCGATTAGCGCGTTAGACTGGAGAAGTGACTGGCAGAAAAGTGTCTCTTAAAAAACGGGCTGATTGGCCCCAAATGGTCTGACGACGCACAATGGCAGGCTAGGGAGGGAGGCAACCATCCCAGTTAGCCGTGACGCATGCCCGATATGCCCTGTTTAGGTACTGACAAGTTAACTTATTTTTCCTCGAAAAGTGGAGTTTTTGCACTCATTGAACCGAATAAAAAAACCTAAAGTGGGAGCTGGCGACTCGATTGCCAGCGCCAAGGGCCAAATTGTGCAGGCTCAGTCGATGACCGCAAGTAAACTTGTCAGTGCACTTCTGAGTCGTTATTACAGGCTGTATAGCTCGGGTTCTGTGGGGGGTTAGACTTCAAGTCCGGCACCGGCACCATTTCCATTTCTTAAACTTTCGTTCTAATGCATAATCAACCGATGGTAGTGAACCAAGCGAATAGCAGCAATATAAAACACTACTCTCGCTTCAGATCACTGAATAAATAATAGTGTGAGAGCTCATCAATGACTAGTCGTAGTTTTATTGTGATAATTTTATTCCTTTCTGCATGTGCTTGCAGTGACACCTCAGGTAACAACGCTGATGAAGGTTGTGAACTGGGCAAAACGATGTGCTTCCCCGAGGATAATACCTATGCTTCTTTGGATCCTGTCAATGATTCAAGCGTATTCGAATGTTCCTCGCAGGCCAGTTATATTGACGCCGGTACATCCCCAGGATTTTTCGCGGGAGGCTGTCCTGGGCCAATGTCGCTGTTGGGGACATGGTCGGGGGAGAATGGCGAATCAGGTAGGCTATATAAGTGGACTGAGTATTTATCGCAAGGCCCCAGTGATTCTCCGGATGTTTTAGTAGGAACCGTTACCAATATTTTTGCATTGCCAAATGGCATTGCGATGATTCACTGGGATAAA
>JAQWPD010000033.1 GCA_029245525.1 Gammaproteobacteria bacterium
GGGAACCAGCAACAACAGCGCATCAGGATACGTTAAGCGCAAGGCGGCATGAGCAGCGAGCACCTGCTCTTCTTCGCCCTCATGTGTGCTTGCTGCCACCCACACGGGACGCTTGGCACAACCATGCTTCTCACGAAACTCACCGCCGATGATATCTATGCCCTTAGGCGGATCAAAATCAAATTTAATATTGCCGGTTACCAGAACCTTTTCTGGTGATGCTCCCACGGCTAAAAAGCGCTCGCGATCTTCGGGTGTCTGAGCAGCTATCGAAACATTCCCGCTTAACGCGGTCTTTATTAGCGATAGAAAGCGCGCGTAACCATCGACAGACTTCTGCGATAACCGTGCGCTGGCAATAATCATGGGGACACCTTGCTGATTTAACTCGCCATACAAGATGGGCCAAATTTCCGTCTCCATGATCACCGCACACTCTGGCCGGAAACGTTTGATAAAGCCACGAACTGCAAAGCCTGCATCCAGAGGCAAATAGCAATGCAGCACGTCATCACCAAACGTGTCTTTGGCACATGCCGCGCCCGTCGGAGTAACCGTAGTGACCAACACGGTTTGATTCGGATAGCTGTGCAATAAGCGGCGGATAAGCGGTGTTGCAGCAGTTATCTCGCCAACCGATGCACCGTGCACCCAAATTACCGGCTTAGTTGCTGCCGGCCCGGCAAAACCCAGGCGCTGGGAAAAATTTTTGCGGTAGTCAGGCTGCTTAACACTCTTCAGCCACAGGTAAATCAATACCAGTGGCAGCAATAAGTAACTCAGTATGGAATAAAAAAAATACAATCCGTTTACTTGCGAATCGCATCCAGAATCGAGGATGTAGACCGCCCCTCTAAGAATCCGAGCACTTCGACCGAGCCCCCGTTCTCGAGTACTGCACGGCCGCCGGCAATTTGATCGGGATGATAATCACCACCTTTCACCAGCACATTGGGCAACACCTCAGAAATCAGCCGCTCCGGCGTTTCTTCTTCAAAGCCGACTACCCAGTCCACAGATGCCAGGCCGGCAAGCACGGCCATTCTATCTTCTAGTGAGTTAATCGGGCGATCCTCACCCTTCAGCACCTTGACCGACTCATCGGCATTAACCGCAACAATCAACCTATCGCCACGGCCTTTCGCCTCTTGCAAATAGCTCACATGCCCTGGGTGCAGAAGATCAAAACAACCATTGGTCATGACCACCTTCTCGCCACGAGCCTGAGCTTCACGCACCACCTTAATGGCCTGCTCTTCCGTCACCAAACCGCGGCCACCCTGCCCCTGCTCATGCAAAGCAAGTCGCAACTCGGCGGGAGTGACAGATGCCACACCGATTTTAGCCACAACCAAACTTGCGGCGAGATTCGCCAATGCAGCGCTTTGTGAAATGCTAAGCCCAGCACCTAGGCCAGCGGCCAGGGTTGCTATAACCGTATCGCCCGCACCGGTAACATCAAACACCTCACGTGCTTTAGCCGGCAGCATCTCAGGCTGGTCATCGTCGCTCACAATCATCATGCCCCGCTCACTCAGCGTGATGACCAGATACTGAATATCCAGTTTATCCCGCAAGGTCTGCGCTTTAGCAATGAGCTCGTCGTCATTGGCGCTCTCGCCGACCACCGCTTCAAACTCGGCAAGGTTGGGCGTTAAAACAGTCACGCCTTTGTAAACACTAAAGTCGACGCCCTTAGGATCAGCAAGCACGGGAACATCGTGCTGTCGGCACAACTGAACCAGCGCCGGCGTATCCGCCAGGCTGCCCTTGGCATAGTCCGACAATACACACACATCCTGCTGAACAAGATGCCTGCCTACAATAACGGCTAATGCTTCGGCATCGGCGGATGAATAATTGTCTTCAGTATCCAGTCGAATGAGCTGCTGGTTACGACTCAACACACGAAGCTTAGTAATAGTCGGACACATCGATTTGTACAAATCCGATTCGATACCCAATTCATTCAAGAGCTCAGTAAGATGACTGCCATTGGGGTCATCGCCCACAACACCGGCGACTGTGGTTAGCGCTCCTAAGCCGGCAAGATTGGTGGCCACATTAGCGGCGCCGCCTGCGCGGGCCGTGGTCCTTGTCACCTTGACCACAGGCACTGGCGCTTCCGGTGAAATACGCGACGTCGGACCGAACCAATACTGGTCGAGCATCAGATCGCCGGCCACTAGAATCCGCACTTTGGAAAAATCGGGAACGTTAAGGCTCATAGAATTCGTCTACTTTAATTTTTAGCAATGCGTAGCGCTTAAAGAATAGAAAACCCCGACAAAACAAAACCCTGAAAACCCTGCCGGTTGCAAATGATGTTATCACAGCTGCACATATTCCCACGCGCGCCTGAAGAACTGCAAAAAAAACCCCGCGAGTGGCGGGGTTCGAATAAGGGCCTGTTTGCGCACAAATGCCCCTGCGATTCTGTGTGGTGCCGCACCACAAAAGCCAGCACTCATCCTCAGCACTGCCCGCTTTTGCCGCGCCATTACATCAATATCGCTATGAAACTGCTCCCCACTAAACTGCTCAGGCGCACAAAGTACGATTGGCGCACGATGTTCGTTAGAACACAGCCTAGATAAATTCACCCAACCCTATGGCTATGCTTTTTGTTGCTGGCAAATCAAACGACCGAGTAAAATTGACTGGCGAGCCGCTAAAAACAGGCCGCTAACCGCATTTAGAATCGCCGCAGGATAGACAGGTCATACAGCCATCCATCATCACCACAGCGACAGTCGAACACTTGCTGCACATCTGAGAACCTGCAGGAAATGAAAGCTCGTCACTCACAGACGCAGTGCTATGGACATCATCCGCAAACGCATCAGTTTGCTTCTGGGACTCTTCAAAGGCGCGTCGTTTTGCTTCAACCAACTTACGCTGATGCTCATCCAGCTGCTCACCCGGTAGCATGCCTATATAGCGAAGATGAATTTCAACAATGTGGCCAAGCTCTGCAATGATCGACGGCATAAATTTACCACCTGGCTGCCAATAGCCGCCGCGGGGATCAAATACCGCCTTCAGCTCATCCACCAAGAAGGTGACATCACCACCCTTGCGGAACACGGCAGACATGATACGGGTGAGCGCCACAATCCACTGATAGTGATCAAGGTTCTTGGAATTGATAAATATCTCGAACGGGCGCTGTGTTTCATATTCGGTGCCGGAGTTCAACACGAGATCATTTATAGTGACGTACATCGCATGATCAGAAACCGGCGTTTTTACTTTATACGTCGAGCCTCGAAGCATATTCGGCCGCTCGAGCTTCTCGTGCATACGTACCACTTTGCCATCGGCGCTTTTCTCACGGGCCGATGCGGTAGCTGCCGCATCCTTTTCTTTATTTTCCTCAGCCGCTGCGCTACCGCCTAAACGATACTCAACAATGGGTTTATTAATCTTAATAGCCATTTTTTGTCCTTAAATCTTTAATCAACGGGCGCTGGCAACAACTAGAACTTGCCGTAGTAGCCTTCTTTAAGGGCGTCGAACAGATTCGCCG
>JAQWPD010000067.1 GCA_029245525.1 Gammaproteobacteria bacterium
ACCACCAAGACTGCGCTCAAGCTTCTCGTGCTCGCGTGACAGATCCAACTGTTCTTTCTTGGTGAGGCTGGCGGCTTTACCGCCTTCTTTAAGCATCTCTTCAAGTTCGAACAGACGCTTAATGGACTGTTTAATAGTCCGGAAGTTGGTCAACATGCCGCCGAGCCAGCGATGGCTAATAAAAGGCATGCCGCAGCGCTCTGCCTGACTCCGAATTGCTTCGCGAGCGGCGCGCTTGGTGCCGACAAACAGAATGCGACCGCCACCAGCAGCGAGGTTTTTCACAAAACCACAAGCTTCCTGGTACATAGGGACAGTCTGCTCAAGGTTAATGATATGAATGTTGTTGCGTTTGCCGAAAATGAAGGGTGCCATTTTCGGGTTCCAATAACGGGTTTGATGCCCGAAATGTACGCCTGCTTCTAGCATTTGGCGCATTGATACGTCAGCCATGTTGAACTCCTAATTGGGTTAAGGCTTCCATGTGTCCCAAATGACAACCGGTAATAGTCAGAAAAAGCACCTTTGAAGGGAATGAAAACACTCCCGTGGGGCTATTAACCTGAATAATCACCGGCACCCAGCCAAAATGTGACGACACATGTGAGGATTATTTGCGCAATGCGCGCGCGCTTTATACCATAAGCACCCTGCAGCGACAACGGGTTATGCTACCGGAATCAAAGATCTGAGATGCCAAAAGGTCGCTCTCACTCTGGTGTTCTCGCCTGCAAAATACAATTCATCGGAAATAGGGGCTAAAACCCACGTCAGGCATGGCTTCGCTGTATAGTGGCGAGCCACCGGCAGTTCCCGGTTAAAGCAGATAAGGAAAGGCTACAGATGGGCATAGAGCTCAAAAACGAAGAAGCGCAGGCAAAAATGCGTGTTGCGGGGCGTCTCACCGCGGATGTACTCGACATGATTGGCGAATACGTAAAACCCGGTGTCACAACCAATGAACTGGATGAGATTTGCCACAAATACATTGTAGAAACCCAAAATGCGATCCCTGCCCCGCTTAACTACCGCGGGTTTCCGAAATCTATCTGCACCTCGGTAAACCACGTGGTATGCCATGGCATACCAGGCGACAAAATACTTAAAAAGAATGACTGCATCAATATCGATATCACCGTTATTAAAGATGGCTATCATGGCGATAGCAGCCGCATGTTCATGGTCGGCAAGCCTACTATTCAGGGCGAACGAGTAGCTCGAATTTCGTATGAGGCCATGATGCTGGGTATTGCTCAGGTTAAGCCCGGCGCGCGCCTTGGCGATATCGGCTATGTGATCCAACAGCATGTTGAGAAAAACCGATGTTCTGTGGTTCGGGAATACTGCGGTCACGGCATAGGCAGAGTTTTTCACGAAGACCCACAGGTTCTGCATTACGGCCAGCCCGATACCGGCCTGGTCTTAGAGGAGGGGATGGCATTCACTATTGAACCCATGGTCAATGCAGGCAAGCGAAATGTTAAGCTCCTGCCGGATGGCTGGACGGTTATCACTAAAGACCGAACGCTATCAGCACAGTGGGAGCACACTCTGCTGGTGACAGCCACCGGACATGAGATTCTTACCTTGGGTGCGAGTGACCGTTAATGGCCAATGGCAGTAACTCTCAAGACACTTCAGCAACCCTACTCCGACAAAACGAGACCGAGCACGCCCTTGCACGTCAGATATTAGTTGCTGGCAGTCTGGATCTCGACTGGGAAAGAGTCGATCAACAACTGCTTGTTGCGAACGGCAACCTTATAAAAGTACGGCGACTCCTAGAGGCCGGCAATAGTGCTCTTATTGAGCGATTTTTGGCCAAGCAACCTGTATCGCAGTTAGTTCGCGATCGCGCCCGTTTGGTGGATACGGTTATCGTTGACACATGGCAACGGGTCGGTGGCAGTTTTGCTGACCTCTTTGTACTTGCGGCAGTCGGCGGTTATGGTCGTAACGAGCTGCACCTCTATTCCGATGTTGACCTACTATTGCTGGTGCCATCTGAACGCAAATCGCGTGCTGCCAGCAATGAGATCGCTTCCTTTCTCGCCTTCCTGTGGGATGTGGGCCTCGAAGTAGGTCACAGCACCCGCACTGTCAGGGAGTGCCGCTCAGAAAGCCAAAATGATATCAGCATAGCGACAACGCTAATGGAATCGCGACTCATTGCCGGTCCAGAAAAACTTTTTAAAAAGATGGAGAAAGCGGTAGCGTCGCCAAAAGTCTGGGAATCCCGTGGATTTTTCGCGGCTAAGCTCAAAGAACAGCAGACCCGCCATCACCGCTACAACGACACAGCCTACAATCTTGAACCCAATATCAAAGGCAGTCCGGGAGGGCTGCGCGATATACAGGTCATTGTCTGGGTTGCACAGCGTCACTTTGGTACCAGTAAGCTTGAGGACCTCGTAGCCAAACAATTTCTGACGCCGGCACAGCTCGTCCTAATGCGTCAGGGCCGCGAATTTCTATGGCGCATCCGCTTTGCATTGCATGCGATCACTGGACGCAGAGAAGATCGTCTGCTGTTTGATCACCAAACTAAAATAGCGAGCATGTTCGGTTACGCAGACACACAAGAAAATCTGGCTGTTGAACAATTCATGCAACGCTACTACCGCACAGTAATGGATCTGAGCCGACTCAATGAAATGCTTCTGCAATTGTTTCAAGAAGCTATTTTAATGAATCCGCAAGCAACGGCTACTGCTATTAATGATGACTTCGAAGTCCGAAATGGCTTTCTGCAAGTCAGGCATGAGCATGTGTTTGAGCAACATCCCTCAGCACTGCTCGAGTTATTTTTATTACTGCAACAACGCCCTGAAATTAACGGGGTAAGCGCCTACACCATTGCACTAGTGCGCCGCCATCTCAGCATGATCGATGATAAGTTCCGCAGTGACCCGAAAAATCATCGGCTTTTCTTAGCCATTATGCAGGCTCCCGAGGGAGTAACCCACGAACTTCGCCGAATGAATCTTTACGGCGTACTGGGTCGATACATTCCCGCTTTCGGCAACATTGTCGGTCGGATGCAATACGATCTTTTCCACGCCTACACTGTCGATGAGCACAGCCTGTTTGTGGTGAGCAATCTACGACGTCTCGCACTCAGCCGTTTTGATCATGAGTTGCCGGGTTGCAGCGCAATAATGCAGCGCATTGAGAACCCACTCATTTCATATCTTGGCGGACTGTTCCATGATATCGCTAAGGGTCGTGGCGGCGATCATTCCGAACTGGGTGCTATTGACGCAGAAACCTTCTGTCTCGAGCACGGTTTAAGTCATTATGACTCAAGATTGGTGTCTTGGCTGGTGAAGAGCCACTTAAAGCTGTCCATCACTGCCCAGAAGAAAGACATCAGCGACTCGGATGTAGTGTCCGAGTTTGCCAACTACGTTGGCGACCAGGCGCATCTAGACTACCTGTATCTCCATACCGTATGTGATGTTCGTGCCACTAACCCCAAGCTGTGGAACTCGTGGAAGGCCCAACTGTTCGAGGAGCTTTACGAATCTACGGGACGGGCTTTGGAACGTGGATTAACTAATCCCATCGACAAAGATGAACTGCTCGGAGAAAAACAAGCAGTGGCCTTAAAACAGCTTGTGGCCAAAGGCATCGAGCAAGACAAAGTGCTGGCAGTATGGGCTGGGCTGGGTGAAGAATACTTCCTGCGTTTCCGCCCAGAGGAAATTATCTCCCACACTGTTCTTCTTACCAGCAAGGAGACGCTTGAACAGGGCTATCAGGTTGACATAAAAAACGAGAAGGATAATGCGGGAACGTCGATCTTCCTTTACACCGACCAACAACAGTTCACCTTTGCGATTACCACAGCCATTCTTGCTGAGCTCGGCTACAACATCGTCGATGCGCGCATTATTCGTTTACCCAGTAACCACGCCATTTCAGTCTATATGCTACTCGATCATGGGGGCGACCCCATTGAGCCTTATCGCCACAAACCGCTGTTACGACGACTCAATGCAGCCATTGCGAACAACGTCGATGAAGAAGCGCCAGAGGTCACCCGCAGAGCACTTCGCCAGACGAGGATGTTTTCTATTCCTACTCATGTAGACTTTACCAACGACAAAGCAAACAACCGCACAGTTATGGAGATTGTCACAAGCGATCGTCCGAGCCTGCTCAGCAGTATAGGCAAAGCCTTGCGAACCCATAGAGCACTTATTCAGGCCGCAAAGATTATGACCGTCGGGGAACGCGCTGAAGATACCTTCTACATCGTATCGGAAGCCGGCCCGCCTCTGGACGAAGCGGCTTGCACTGCGCTTCGGGAAGGCATCATTAAAGCTCTCGACTAAGCGCTGAGTTTAGATTGAGGCATCTGCTTCACCCCAACATACTAAAAACATTTATCATAGCCACTACATTCGCCAATCGCCGGTCGCAAACTCAAGACTACGACCATAGTGTCCAACTTTTACAACCCATTAAAGACGGTAAGCAACTTATGAACAGCCTGGAAGCAGTTATTAATGAAACTTTTGACAATCGTGCATCGTTAGATCTCCCCAATGCAGACAGTGACATCAAAAATGCAGTGCGCAGCGCAATCGATATGCTCGATAGCGGCGAAGCGAGAGTTGCAGAAAAAGTCAGCGGGGATTGGCAGGTTAATCAATGGCTGAAGAAAGCTGTACTGCTGTATTTTGGTATCGAAAAGAACCAACCCATCGACGGTGGTCACACCACCTATTACGATAAAGTGCCGTTGAAATTTGCTGGCTGGGGTCAGGAAGAATACACACGAGCTGGTATTCGCGTGGTTCCCGATGCTCAGGTGCGTTGTGGTGCCTATGTTGCACCCAATGTGGTGCTAATGCCCTCCTACACTAATATCGGCGCATACATCGACAGCGGCACACTGGTTGACACTTGGGCGACGGTCGGCAGTTGTGCGCAGATCGGCAAAAATGTGCATCTATCGGGCGGTGTCGGTATTGGTGGAGTACTTGAACCGATTCAAGCCGGCCCGACAATTATCGGTGACAACTGTTTCATCGGTGCACGCTCAGAAATTGTTGAGGGCGTTATTGTGGAAGACGGGGCGGTAATCTCTATGGGTGTTTACATTGGTCAAAGCACCCGCATTTATGATCGTGAAACGGATCAGGTCTTTTATGGTCGCGTGCCGGCGGGTTCCGTCGTAGTGCCAGGAAGCCTGCCCTCCAGTACGGGCAACTGCAGCCTGTATGCAGCAATTATTGTCAAAAAAGTAGATGAAAAAACCCGCTCTAAAACGGCAATCAATGATCTTCTGCGATCCGAGTAGATAGGGCTAAATGATGATAGAGCTCTACGGACTCAAAAATTGCGATAAGTGCCGTGCAGCCAGTAAGTGGCTTGCCGCCAATGGTATTAAGCATCGCCAATTGGATGTTCGTGAAAGCCCGCTCAGCGAGAACACGCTGCGATTATGGAAAAATGAACTCGGCTGGGAAACAATGGTCAACAAACGAAGCACCACGTGGAAGGGCTTAAACGAAAGTGAACAAGACTCGCTAAATGAAGACAAGGCAATAGCGCTACTGCTTGCTCACCCTACACTGCTAAAGCGACCGGTATTGGTGACCGACAATGGGATCTACAACGGCTTTACGGAAGCCTCCTACAACAACATTTTCACAAAGGCCTAACAGGTATATGAGTGACACTATTGAATTCGCACGCGAATTAATCCGCCGGGCATCGGTTACCCCCGAAGACGAAGGCTGCCAAGAGCTGATGATCGAACGTCTGCGGAACGCAGGTTTCTGCATTGAGGATATGGCGTTTACCGAAGAAGGCTATGACCCGGTAAGTAATTTCTGGGCCCGCCATGGCAGTGAAGGTCCTGTGCTTTGCTTTGCGGGGCACACCGACGTGGTAACGCCCGGGCCTGCCGAAACTTGGCAGCGCGATCCTTACGACCCCATTATTGAAAATGGGATGCTCTACGGTCGGGGTTCGGCCGACATGAAGGGCGCGCTTGCCGCGATGGTAAATGCAGCAGTGAGCTACGTTACTGAAAACCCCAATCACAAAGGCACATTAGCCTTTCTAATTACCAGTGACGAAGAAGGTCGTGCCCGCGCGGGCACCAAAATGTGCATCGAAACACTTAGCGCTCGTGACGAAAAAATTGACTGGTGCGTTATCGGCGAACCCTCAAGCACCACCGTCCTCGGAGACGCCATTAAAGTCGGTCGTCGTGGTTCTTTGTCAGGCATGCTTACTGTGCATGGCGTTCAGGGGCACGTTGCCTACCCTCATCTGGCTAACAATCCTATTGAAGACTTTGCCCCAGTACTTGCTGAGATATATGCCACCGAGCTCGATAATGGCAATGAGTTCTTTCCACCAACCAGCTTTCAGGTGGTTCAACTAGAAAGCGGCACTGGCTCCCCGAACGTTACGCCGGGATCACTTTACACTCGGTTCAACTTCCGCTACTCAACGGTCTGGACTCACCAGCAACTGAAAGATCGTATTCAGTCTATTCTTGACAAGCATCAGCTCAAGTACAGCCTTGAGTGGCACTTGTCAGGCGAACCATTCATTACTGAGGGTGGCGAATTGGTGGAAGCGGTCTGTGCTGCGGTGAAAGCCAACACCGGCCTTGACCCTGAACTCTCCACCAGCGGCGGAACTTCGGACGGACGCTTTATAGCGCCGACCGGAGCTCAGGTGGTTGAACTCGGCGTAAGCAATGCTACGATTCACAAACCTAACGAGTGCATGCGAGCGGATGAGATTGACGGCATGGAACGCTGCTACCTCAATATCATGCAGCGCATGCTAGCGTAAGCCCTGTCGTCGCAATGCAGCGCCCACCCGGGCGCATACGCGGCGTCGAGCGCGCGCTTAACCCATAAAAACGTGGCATAAAAAAGGGCGCATCAGACGATGCGCCCTTTTTTTAATCAGCCTGTTAGCTAAAAACGCCCCGGTTAAACGGCAGGTCCTGCAGCAATCAACGCCTTACCCTCATCGGTATCGGTGTATTTGTCGAAGTTCTCAACGAACATCTTGGCCAGTTTGGCCGCCTTAGCATCCCAGTCAGCTGCATCCGCATAGGTATCACGCGGATCCAAAATTCCGCTGTCAACACCCTGCAAAGCTGTTGGCACTTCAAGGTTAAAGATCGCAAGATGTTTAGTCTCTGCACTTTCCAACTCACCGGCTAAAATAGCATCGATAATACCGCGGGTGTCTTTAATCGAGATACGCTTGCCCGTACCATTCCAACCGGTGTTAACCAGATAGGCAGTGGCGTTCGAAGCCTTCATACGCTTAGTCAACACCTCACCATATTGTGTAGGATGCAATGTGAGGAATGCGGCGCCAAAGCAAGCAGAAAATGTCGGCGTAGGCTCAGTAATACCGCGCTCAGTGCCCGCTAGTTTGGCTGTAAAACCAGAGAGGAAATAGTAACGGGTTTGCTCTGGCGTCAACTTAGAAACCGGGGGCAACACGCCGAACGCATCGGCAGTAAGAAAAATAACCTTGGTTGCATGACCGGCCTTAGACACCGGCTTAACGATATTATCAATGTGATAAATCGGATAAGACACACGGGTGTTTTCCGTTTTCGAGCCATCGTCATAGTCGATTTTTCCTTTGGCATCGACCGCAACGTTTTCTAATAATGCATCACGCTTAATCGCATGAAAGATATCAGGCTCGGCCTCAGCACTCAGATTGATAGTTTTTGCGTAGCAACCACCTTCAAAATTAAATACGCCATGGTCATCCCAACCATGCTCATCATCACCAATCAACTGACGCTTAGGATCGGTTGATAATGTGGTTTTACCGGTGCCCGATAAACCGAAGAAAATGGCGGTATCGCCATCTGCGCCAACATTGGCCGAACAATGCATAGAAGCGATACCCTGCAGTGGCAAAAGGTAGTTCATCATGGCGAACATACCCTTCTTCATTTCGCCGCCATACCAGGTACCACCAATCAGCTGCATTTTTTCTGTAAGGTTAAAGGCTACGAAGTTCTCAGAATTCAAACCGTGTTTTTCCCAATCAGGATTGGTAACCTTGGCACCATTCAAAACCATGAAATCGGGTTCGAAAGTTTTAAGCTCTTCGGCAGTCGGACGAATAAACATGTTGGTGACGAAATGAGCCTGCCATGCAACTTCGGTAAC